>NZ_JAFNJD010000004.1:0-110017 GCF_017368415.1 Shewanella sp. 4t3-1-2LB | reverse complement strand
ATCTATTTTTTATAAATTAATAAAGTAAAAAACAACCAATTGATTCTATTGTTTTTTGTATATTAAAAATATTGATCAATTAGTTTTTTTTCAATGATATTTTTTTCAATTAGAAAAATTTCATGAAAGTGATCATCGTCAAACCTCAATATTTTTTCCTTTGCTAAATTCTTAACCGAAATAAAACAACAGCAACATTCGTAAAGGAATGATGCATTAAAACGCAATACGAGGACATTGATGATGAAAACCAAAATCCAGCTCGGTGTATTACTGCTGGCCACTGTGCTGGCGGCAGGAGCCACCGCCGCCGATGGCGGCAACCCCAAAAAAGGTAAACATCTGTATAAGAAGGAATGCAAGGTCTGCCACAGTAAAAGTGATGCCGCTGGGGAATTAACCCCAATGAGCAAAACCATGGCGCAATGGGATCGTTTCTTCGATAAAGACAAGCATAAAGCCAAACCTGAAGTGTTCCAAAAGCTGAGTGAGCAGGATCTGAAAGATATTCAGCAATTCCTGTATGACCATGCTGCGGATTCAGCTCAGCCTCAGACCTGCGGCTAATCCCGGCACTTAGCCAACACAAACCCGACAAACTGACAGCAACAGTATGGAGCATGCTCCAGGGCCTGTTGCTGCCTGAAAAAGACCGGGGTTCCGGTCAGGAGATAAAATATGCGCACGTTAGTCGCAATTGTTGTCGCCCAGGCTTTAGGACTTGCCGCCATGGCCAGCCCAGCTGTTTATGCCGCAGAACAGACAGATAACGCCAAGATTACTGAGCTAAAACAGCAACTGGCAGAGATTACTCAGGAACTGGAAAGTCTCAACTCTAGGGTGAATAAAACCGAACGTCATGCCGCGCTTGACCGTATCACTTTTACAGGTGATTTTCGCGTCAGAGCCCATTCTCTGCACTATCAGGACGTCACCTGGAATCCAGCAATACTGGTAAATTTTAGTGATTTTGGTGCCCGCGCCATGGCTGGAGAATACGGTAATCCTGCCGATGCCAATTCACCGCTCGGTAAAATGATGGCCGCCAATCCAGCACTGGCAAGTGCCTTCCAGAGTGGTCAATTAAACGGGGTTATGCCTTATGTACTGGCTGCCCAGACTCGTCAGGATATCGACAATGACATTTATTACAACACCCGTCTGCGCTTAAATCTGAAAGCGCAGGTATGGGATAACGTGGACTTTGCCGGGCGCCTCAGTATGTATAAAAACTGGGGGGATTCTACCGGAGTTCAGGTGTTCGATTCCTGGCGCTCATTCACCATGGATGGCACCGATTCTGCTAACACTTCCGGTGACTGGCTGCGAGTAGAACGCGCCTATTTCGACTGGCGCAACATCGGTGGTTCCGAGTTTTACCTGTCCATTGGCCGTCGCCCCTCCACCTATGGCCCACCAAGCCATTATCGTGAAAACGAGCTGCGGGGCGGCACCCCGTCTGGCCATTTAGTTAACTTCAACTTTGATGGTATGACTATCGGTTACAAACTTGGTGAATTGACCGGGGTTGAAGGCCAAGTCGTGCGTTTCTGCTATGGTCAGGGTTTTGAGTCACAATGGGGCAATGGTGAGCTATTTGGTGACACCATCACCAAAGATACCCACTTGGGCGGCTTTAACATTGATGCCATTAACGATGGCAACCACTTCCTGCAGTTTACCCTGTTCGCGGCCAAGGACATCAATGATGGTTTCAAAGGCACAATGGCCTTCCCTAACCAGTTGGCGTCTATCTTTGCACCGACCATGTACCAAGATCTGCAGAAGTTTGACAACTTCAATTTCGTCACTCGGGTCCAACCTAGCGGAGTGATCGGTGATATGTATCTGGGTGGCGTAGGTTACTCCTACGAAACCGATGATGAGATGAAGTTCTTCGCCTCGTTCGGTTGGACGCGTACCGTTGGTAATGGCTATGCTGGCATGTTCGGCGGCTTGTTATCAGATGCGGTATTCACTGCAGAACTGAATAGTGATGGCAGCGAAATCATCATGTCGCCCTCCACCGCTGACAGTAACGAAAATCACGATGGCTACGGCGTTTATGTCGGGATGCAGATCCCCGCGCCATACGGCAAATTTGGTCTGGAATACAACTACGGCTCCAAATACTGGACACCGTTCACCCAGGCGCAGGATGACCCAATCGGCAGCAAACTGGCTACTCGCGGTCACGTCATCGAAGGCTATTACATCTTCGACGTTAACCCCCACATGTTCATCAAACTGGCGGGTCTTTACTACGACTATGAATATACCGGCAGTGGCACACCTGTAGGCGCACCGCAGAAAGTCAGTGATGTGCTCAAAGGTACCGCCTATTCGCTGTTACCTGTGATTGATACCGCCTTTGATGTTAATGCTTCACTGACCGTCAACTTCTAACCCCATACAACAGCCCCGGGCAACCGGGGCAGGAGACTCTTATGAAATCACTTGCGTTACTCCTGTTGCTGGCGGCGGGAAGTGCCAGCGCAGCAGCGCCGCACCAAGAGGTACTGAAGGGGCCCTATGCCAACGGTCCTGAAGTCACCAAGGCCTGCCTGCAATGTCATGAAAAGGAAGCGAAAGACGTCATGAAAACCTCCCACTGGACCTGGGAGCTGAAACAGCAATTACCTGACCGCACCGTGATGCGCGGCAAGAAAAATGCGATCAACAACTTCTGTGTTTCCATTGCAGGTAACCAACCACGTTGTACCGTATGCCATGCTGGCTATGGCTGGAAAGACAACAACTTTGATTTCAAAGATGAAACCAAAGTAGATTGTCTGGTTTGCCATGACACCACCGGCACC
Organism: Shewanella sp. 4t3-1-2LB; assembly: GCF_017368415.1. Lineage (NCBI taxonomy): Bacteria > Pseudomonadati > Pseudomonadota > Gammaproteobacteria > Alteromonadales > Shewanellaceae > Shewanella > Shewanella sp. 4t3-1-2LB. The sequence continues at coordinate 107,198 of NZ_JAFNJD010000004.1, read as the reverse complement.
TACAGCAAAACTGTGGCTGGCGAGGCGTTTGAAAACGTCGATCTGGTCAAAGTGGCGCAAAACGTCGGTAAACCTGTACGTGATAACTGCGGCTCCTGTCACTTCTATGGCGGTGGCGGTGACGCGGTGAAACACGGCGATCTGGACTCTTCTATGGCTTACCCAGACAAGAATCTGGATGTACACATGAATGCCGATGGTAACGACTTCCAATGTCAGGATTGTCATCACACCAAGGATCATAATATCAGCGGCAATGCCATGGGCGTGTCACCTGGTGGTGAAGATCATATCGGCTGTACTAACTGCCATGATGCGGCGCCTCACGCTAACAAACGTTTGAACGCCCATACTGCAACCGTTGCTTGTCAAACCTGCCATATTCCCTACTATGCCCGCCAGGAAGCCACCAAGCTTACTTGGGACTGGTCAACTGCCGGTGAAGACCGAGAAGATGCGGTGGATGAATATGGTCGCCATACTTATCTCAAGAAAAAAGGTTCATTCACTTGGGGCAAGATGGTGAAACCTAGTTACGCCTGGTACAACGGCAAAGCGGATGCTTATATGGCTGGGGATAAGATGGATCCAACAAAAGTCACTAAACTGGCGTATCCGCTGGGCGATATCAAAGATCCAAAAGCCAAGATCTATCCGTTTAAGGTGTTTACCGGTAAGCAGATCTACGACAAGAAGAACCATATCTTCCTCAATCCGAAAACTTACGGTAAAGGCGGTTACTGGAGCGACTTCGACTGGGATAAAGCTGCTCGGCTGGGTATGGAAGCCAGCGAAGCCATGAAAGCGGTAGGTGCTACCTACAGCGGTGAATACGGCTTTGCACCAACTGAAATGTGGTGGCGTATCAACCACATGGTGTCACCAAAGGAACAAGCGCTCAAGTGTGCCGATTGCCACAGTGCGAATGGTCGATTGGACTGGAAAGCACTGGGCTATAAAGGTGACCCAATGAAAGTAAAAGGGACACTACACCGTCAATAAAACCTAACCCGCGTTCCTTGTTTGGTCGGACATAACAAGTGCTCCCGACTAGGACCAGTCCCAATCCCTGCTCAGGGACTGGTCCACCTTTCCAGACAATAAGACTAAGCCTTCAGCCAAACTGTCCCAACACCGCTAAACTCAAAGCGTAAATACCAGAAAATTTCGGAATCTACAGCGTTAACACTGCTAAAAAACTGGCACTGTTATTGCGGTTATTATGGTAACTGTTAACACGGCAACCTATATGACTCCATCCAGTCTTGTCTCTTTCAATGTCAACCGCACCTTAGGGGAATTCAGCGGCGCTTTTGCCGATCTGGGTACTTTTCTGCCGTTAGTGCTGGGGCTTATCGCCCTTAATCAGTTTTCGCCACAAGGTATCTTTTTCGGTTTCGGGATTTTTGCTCTGGCGGTAGCGCTGTTTTACCGTCGCCCCATCCCGATCCAACCGATGAAAGTGATCTCTGCACTGGTCATCGCCCAAGGCTTGACGCCCGGGATCATGCAGGCCAGTGGCATCTTGATGGGAATAATCCTGCTGTTGTTAGCCTTCAGTGGTGCCATCACCTGGCTGTCGCGGCAGATATCCCAGGCCATCAGCGTGGGTATCCAGTTGGCGATTGGCATCCAGTTGCTGATGATGGGCGGCAAAATGATGGCGGTGACCCCAACCATAGGTTTTGGTGCATTTGCGTTGATCTTCCTGTGCCGATTTTTGCCATTACGCTACGTTTCCATGCCGTTGGTGCTGGTAGCAGGAATGTTGTGGCAATATCATCACGGCGGTGATGTGGCGACTTTCAGCTTTAACCAAACGCCGTGGCAATTCCACTGGCCGTTAGCGGGTGAGTGGTCACAGGCATTGACGTTACTGGTACTGCCGCAACTGGCGATGACACTGACCAATGCGGTGATAGCAACCTCGGTGGTGGCCAAGGAAAAATTCCCTGAAGAAGCCGAGCGCTTTACGCCTAAAGCATTTGCCACCAGCTCCGGGCTGGCAAACCTGCTGTTGGCCCCGTTGGGCGCCATTGCTATGTGTCATGGTGCCGGGGGCTTAGCCGTGCAATATCATTTTGGCGCCCGTCGTATGTGGGCGCCTTTCATCTTTGGCGTCAGCTGTGTCGCGATTGCCCTGAGTTGGGGCGAGTCTGTGGCCTGGCTGCTAAGCCTGATCCCGATGGCGATCCTCGGCAGTTTACTGTCAATCGCGGGCTTACAGTTAGCCTGGTCAAAACGGTTACTTGATGGCCGACCATTCTGTATGGCGGTTATTGCTTCCACTGCGATTGTCAGTCTGGCGGTTAACCCGGCAGCCGGATTGCTGGCAGGCTTGGTAGTGGAATTTTGCCGCAGCCGCTGGGAGTTAATCCAAACTATCCGTTAACCGCTAGTTACGCTGATACGGCAACCACAGCCGCGCCCGACATCCTTGACGGTCATGACGGTTTTCCAGTTGCAATAAGCCTTGGTGTTCGGTCATTACATCGCGGCAGATGGCTAATCCCAGCCCAAGGCCATGCTCTTTGGTGGTGGCAAAAGACTCCATCAATTGGCTGACCGGCGCGGTCAAACCACTGCCAGTATCGCTCACTTCCAATAACAGCCAGGACTGCTGTAATTCTTGCTCACGCTCACTCGGAAATGCTTGATAATCAATGCGGATCTGCAGTTGCCGTTCGCGGCTATTTTCCATCGCATCCAAGGCGTTTTTCAGCAGATTCACCAGTACCTGACTGAGTCCGACACTGTCACCCAGTATGGCTTGTTCCTCGCCATTGATGTGCAATTGCAATGCGACTTGCTGCTGCTCTATCGCACGTTGGAACAACGCTAGCGCTTCCTGCAGCAATGGCAGGATCAGCAAAGGCACGCTGCCATTACGGCGGCGGCGTAACAGCCCACGAATACGATGCACTACGCCACCAGCACGCATTGACTGGTTGTAGATTTTAGTCAACACCTCATGCAGTTGCTGATGATTCGGGTCTTGCTGATCCAGTCGCTCCAACGCCATCAAGGCACCTTCACTGTACTGAGTAATCGCCGCAATTGGCTGGTTCAATTCGTGGGCCAGCCCGGCACCAATTTCCCCGACAATGGCGGCGCTCTGCATTCGCTCCAGCTGTAATTCTTTATCTTTGAGTTGCCGCTCAGTCACCAGCAAAAATTCATTCTTTTGGCGGATTTTGTATTCCAGCCACAAATGATACAAAGGTGCCAGAAAGAAAATCGCCAACAGTAGCAGTGCCAGATCTCGATGTAGACGAAACCATTTGCGGGCCGCATCGTACAAGGGCGGTGGCCCACCATGCAGTTGCAGTTCATCGTACAGTTTGATCACTGCCAACTGGCTCACCGGTGCGGTCCAGCCCATCAAGTCGGCACGGATAGCGGCCTCAGAATCGGCTGGCAGCTCAAACAACGCTTGAGTAATTGCCTGGGTGATAGGACTTGGAACCTGATCAGACGCAGCAAAAGACCAGTTAGGGTACAGCGGCGTACTGGTATCACAGTCATAACCCTCTGGGCGTTGGCGATTGATCACCCGAAAGTCCTCGCGCTTGACCAGCCCGCCCTCCACCATCTCTTCCAAAGTACAGTAAGGTGTAATGGCAGCATCCACCGTGCCATCACGCACCTGATATACCAAAGGCTCTAATGGAAACCCTAGAAAATGAATATCACCAAAAAATGAGCTGGCTTCTATACCGTGTCGGTTCAATAATCCCACGGCGGCCTGATATCCCCCTAGGGCCTGTGGATCACTGGCCACTACTGAAGCACCGCGCATATCCTCTAACGTCTTAATCGGGCTGCTTGCCTTCACGATAATGGTGGACCCAATGGCATAGGTTGCACCATTATGTTTTCGACTGCGCATGGTAGCTAACCACGATAAAGGTAACTGGCTGCTGAGGCTCAGGTATTGGCCGGGATTGGTGACAATAAATTGAATTCGATGATCCAGCAGTTGCTGATCCATCTGGGTAAAGTTCAGCGGCACCACTTCGAAACGATTGCCCGGCAGCCGGTCACTCAGATAATCCATCATCGGCTGCCAACGCTGTTTCGCTTGCGCTTCGCCATGATTGGCCAGCACGGCGACACGAAACACCGCTTCAATGGGGTCATCGCCCATCTCACCATCGGCAATGGAATGCATCGCCTGACTCTGGCCGCAGCAGAACCACAACAGCAGCATCCACCAGTACCGCTTCATAATCACCCCACCGGATTTAATTGCGTTCAGCCTAATACAGCCATTAAGGCAAATCCTTGAATCACCGCAAACGCTCAGCAAAAAGCGGGTGATCTGGCTCCAAAAGCCAACGTTGCTGATTTGTCGCTGTTGCAGCGGCGCATTACTCTTGAGGCAAGGGTCATATTGAGAGCACCAATGCAACAAACTATCTATCTGGTGGATGATGATGCCGCCATCCGCGATTCGCTCAGTTTTATGCTGGGCCAGTTTGGTTATCAGGTACAAGTATTTGCCGACGGCATGAGTTTTCTAGCGCACTGCCCACTGCAACAACCCGGCTGCGTTATTCTCGATGCGCGGATGCCAGAGCTGACCGGTCAGGCATTGCAGCAACAACTGCTGCAATGTGACAGCCCGTTAGGCATCATTTTTCTCACCGGTCATGGCGATCTGCCGATGGCAGTTGAGGCATTCCGCCGTGGTGCCTGTGACTTTTTCCAAAAACCTGTCAATGGTAAAGCCTTAGCAGCCGCCATTGATAAAGCGTTGGAAAGTAGTCGAAAGGTGTGGGAAGAACAGCAGTTACAAGCGCGCTTTAACACCCTCAGCCCCAGAGAACGTCAGGTATTGCAGTTGCTGATCCAGGGGCAGACCAACAAACAGATGTCGGAAGCGCTGTACTTATCACTGCGTACGGTGGAAGTTCACCGCGCCAACACCATGAAAAAACTTGGGGTACACGCCTTAGGGGAACTGATGAAATACACCCCACTGTTTTAATTCATCCGTTTACTGGCGTTGCAGTTGCCACGTTACTAAACGCGCCAGCAGCGGTCCCAGCACCATCACCAGTATCAGTCGCCCGGTTTGCATGGTCATCACCAATGCCATATCCACTTGGCTGGAAGCGCCGATAATGGCGACAGAATCCGCACCACCGGGACTCATCGCCAGATAAGCCGTAAGCGGATCCATCCCCGTGAATAACACCAACAATGTTGCCAGTGCAGCGCATAACACTATCAGCACTGTGGTAGATATTAACAGTCTTGGCAGCGCTTTCGCCGCATAGCGCAATATCGGTAAATCAAAGCGCGCGCCAATACTCCAGCCAACGACAGCATAAGCCAGCAATAGCAGCGGTTGCGGTAATACAATAGAGAACCAGTCTGTTTCACGTATGATTATTGCCAGTAACAATGGCATCAACATTGCCCCAGCAGGGATACGGCTGAGCAGGCCGATAACCACGCCCAGGGCCACCAGTAGCAAGGTCGCCGTGAGTGACCAAGCTCCCCAGACAGGTAAATGACTGTCCGTTGGCACAGGCATATGCAACGACTCCGCCGGCAACCACCAGCGTGTCACCCCAATGGCTACCACGGCTACCAACACCACTCGTATATATTGCATCAAGGCGACCAGCCGCACATCAGCGCCAAACTGTTCCGACATCACCGTCATCACGGACGCCGCGCCAGGTGAGGTTCCCCAAACCGCCGTGGCTCCCGGTAAAACATGCCAACGCGCCAACAACCACCCCAGCACACTGCTGAGTAACAACACGCCGACCACGCACCCGACATAGGCCGGCCAATGTTGCTGCATCCTGTTATCGATTGCCGTGGGCAGGCTTGCGGCAATCATGCACCCCACCAGCCCCTGGGCGGCGTTAAACAACCACGGGGTAACGATGGTCGGTTGCTGCAGCACCGCCATCAACACTGCCGCTATCATAGGGCCCAAAAGATAAGCCGCCGGCACATTGACCACATCAAGCCCCAGGGCCAATAACCAGGATAATCCGGCCAGTAACAACCAGCGCCGATACTTATATAACGACGCTGATACAGACCTCAAATGCATGAATTACCCCGCCAATAGTGCCAGCAATTCCGCCGCCGTGCCGGTTTCCCCAAGTCGTGGGAACACGCGCTGAATACTATTGTTATGAGTCTCTTGATTCAGATCTGTCATTGCATCCGTTACCAAAGCGACGTTGTAGCCCAGTTCAAAAGCCTGCCGCGCAGTGGATTCAACCCCCATGCTGGTAGCAATACCGATAACCACTACCTGGGTTATCCCAAGCGCTTGCAGTTGCTGGTGCAAATCGGTGTTAATGAAAGCCCCCCAATTATGTTTGGTAATCAGCATGTCCGTTGGCGCCGGTTGCAATTCAGGCACCAGCGTCGCCCAGTTGTCAGGCTGCTGACCTGCGCGAGCTGGCAGTTCGGTGCGTCCTGGGGCTCTCCCAGCGACATTGACTAACACTACCGGGCGCTGCTGTTGTCTGAACGCCTGAACAATCTGCGCCGATACCGTCACCACGGCACTGGCATCACCGCAGGTAGGCAAGGCCACAATGCCATATTGCAAATCGATAACGATTAATGCGGTGTTGGGATCAAGTTTGGAAAACGCCATCTGCAACTCCTTAAGCGCAAAAGCCAATAGCAGAAAATGTGTAGACAACCGCTGACGTACTAGCAGCCAGACTCCAATTCTGCCGCAAAACCATCACAGCTGATATATCGCGGCTCCCCCGAAATAGGGTCATGGTAGCGCAACTCACAAGCCACCAGTTTTAATGGTCTGGAAAAATCATCCGCCTGCAGTGGTTGCAACGCTGGATAATAACGATCGTTGAGCAATGGCATTCCCAGCGACTGCATATGCAGCCGCAACTGATGCGTTTTACCGGTTATCGGTTGTAGCTCAAATAGCCCGATGTCATCTTTCACCGCCAGCAGGCGGATCTCAGAGTGACTGTTAGGCACACCACTCACTACGCGCATGGTAAACCCAGGCTCCCCCCGCTCAATGCGATTTTTCACGGTCCAGCCAATCGGTGCCGACAGCCAGCCTTGTGGCACTTGGCGTTGCAGCGCCGGGGTTAATGGCGCTAACGCCTGATAACATTTATGGATCTTTCTGTCACGAAACAGTCCGTGGTAAGCATCGCGGCTGGCAGCACAGACCGACATCAACATCACGCCAGCGGTGTCCCGATCCAACCTGTGGACGGGGACAATACTGTCAATGCCGGTACGGGCACGCAGTCTGGCAACAAGACATTCATTAACGAAGCTACCGCCTGGGGTCACTGGTAAGAAATGGGGTTTGAACACCAGCAGTGAATGCGCATCTTGATGCAGGATCCGCTCCTGCAACGGTATATGTGGTTCGCTGACGACTTCACGATAGTAGTACACCCGCTGCGCAGGGCGATACGGTGTCAATTCGGTTATCAGCTCACCGTCCTGCCAGTGAACCTTGCCCTGTTGTATCCGCTGCCGCCAAATGCTTTCGCTGATAGCCGGGAAACGCGCCAGCAGAAAAGCCAGCACAGTTGGCTTATCGGTTTGCTGGTGCGGTAATACTACCCAGGACGGATGCACCGCTCGGACACTCTGATTCATGAAATTCCTGCTTATCTGCGTCGCTGTGATTGTAACGCAAAGGGCGATGGAGGCCTACAGACACGGCTTCAAGTACGGGCATATTACACATCCCGCTCCATCCAAAACCGTCAACGCCATATGATGCTCCAAGATGAAAATTTACATTTAAAAAAAGCGGAGGGAGTTTACACAAAATTCAATGTAACAAGGATTAAAACAAAGCGATTAGAATATATTCCAGATAATCAATTAAAATTATAAACAAAACTTATTTTTTTAACATTTAATTTATTGTAACACCAAAATTAAAACACTTTTCCTCTTGATTTTTCATTAAGTAGTTTGTTATTAAGTGTTGTTAATAAGTAACAAAAATAACATAACAAATGTAAACTGACTCAATGGAATAAGGGGTTGTATGCGTCTCTCTGTCATCTCGCTGGCGGTTGCCAGCCAACTCGTTCTGCCGGCAGTCTACGCGGCAGACAGCAGTAATATCGAAAAAATCTCTGTGGTGGGTTCTCGACTAGCAGTCCGCAGTGCAACGGATACAGCGGTACCGGTAGATATCATTTCAGCGGAACAGTTGGAAGCGACCGGGATGACGGAAACGGCCAAAGCTTTACAGTTTGCCGCGCCGAGTTATAGTTTCCCGTCATCCTCGGTGACCGATGGTACCGATGCGGTGCGCCCTGCCAGCCTACGGGGACTATCACCCGATCACACGCTAGTGCTGGTCAATGGTAAACGTTATCACGGTTCAGCGCTGGTGCATCTGAACGGTACGGCGGGTCGAGGCTCTTCGAGTGTCGATTTGAACACCATCCCCATGTCAGCCATTAAACGCATAGAGATCCTGCGGGATGGAGCGTCCGCCCAGTACGGCTCCGATGCTATCGCCGGGGTGATCAACATTGTGCTGAAAGACGCCAGCGAAGGTGCCGAAATTGCCTTACAAGGTGGGCAGACCTATGCGGGGGACGGCGAGCAATGGCGCGCGGGCCTTAACAAGGGCATAAAATTCAGCGAAAACGGCCATGTGGATATTTCCCTGGAAGCTCACCACAAGAATCCAACCAATCGTGCCGGATTAGATCAACGCCAGCAATATCCAACGCTGGAAGACGGTAGCGCAGATCCGCGCGAAGCCACCTTTGATCGTAAAAACCATCAGATTGGTGACGGCAAGTATGAGAACTTGGCATTGTTTTTTAACGGTGCGCAATATTTCGGCGATGACAAACTGTATTTCTTCGGTGGTATCAGCCACCGGGAGAACGAATCTGGCGCATTTTATCGTCGGGCACTGGACTCGCGTAATATTCTGGAAATCTATCCCGACGGATTCCTGCCCCAATTGGCTCCCAAGATTAAGGACTATTCCGCAACTGTCGGTTACGCCTTTAGTCTGGGTGAATGGAAACTGGATGCCGCAGCTGGTTTTGGCCGGAATGACTTTGAATACTATGTTAAAAACAGTCTGAATGCGTCTTATGGTCCAGACAGCCAGACCAGTTTTTACGATGGCACGCTGACCACCGAAGAAACCAATCTGACGCTTGATGCTTCCCGTTACCTGCCATTTTATAATGATTCGGAACTGCTGCTGGCGCTGGGGGTGGCTTATCGTAATAACACCTATCAGATCAAGGCCGGTGAAGAAGCCTCTTATGCCAACGGTGGTTATGATAACCGTGCGGCGGGTAGCCAAGGCTTTACCGGATTCACTCCGGCGTCAGAAGTGGATGAAAGTCGTCACAATACCGGACTCTATGCCGAAGTAGAAAACCAGCTGACACGGGATTTTTACTGGGCCGCAGCTGTGCGTTATGAAGACTATTCTGACTTTGGCGGCAATACCACCTGGAAGTTGGCAGGACGCTATGACTTAACCGACAAGTTAGCATTCCGCGCCACCGCGAATACCGGTTTCCGCGCACCCAGTGTGCAGCAACTGTACTTCACTAACATCTCGACACTGTTCGTATCAGATCCCGATACTGGAGAACTAGTCCCAACGGAATCCGGTACGTTTAACAGCCTGTCGCCGGTGGCGCAAGCGCTGGGAATAAGCGAACTGAAACCGGAGAAATCGACCTCGTTCAGTGGTGGTCTGGTTTATACCGGGGATAACGGCATGACTATCACGCTGGATGCTTACCAGATTGATATTGATGACCGCATCATTCTGTCCAGCTCACTGACACCAAGCGACTCTGCCGCCGTTGCGGAAGCACTTTCGGGGACTAATGCCGAATCGGCCCGCTTCTTTATCAACGGCGTAGACACCCGTACTAAAGGGGTAGATCTGGTGGTTAGCCAGAACTTTGAACTTGGCAGTTACGGTGACCTGGTAGCCAGCATGGTATACGCCTACAACAAGAATGAAATCCGCGATATTCACCTGCCATCACTATTGGGCGGGTTGGAAGATCAACTGTTTGACCATGTCGAACAGGTGCGGATGACAGACTCTTCTCCACAAAATAAAGGCAGTCTCAACCTGACCCATAGTTATGGCGACTTTAAGACCAATCTGCGTTTTAACTTCTTTGGTGACTACAAAGTGGGTTTGTCTACGGGTGAGAACTTAGATTACGGTGCCAAAACCACCACGGACCTTTCTGTGGCTTATACCGCAACTGATCACCTGACACTGACGCTGGGGGCGCAAAACCTGTTTGATGTCTACCCAGATAAAGCCAAAACCGAACCAACCGATCAGAGCTTTGGTGGCATCTTCAAGTATCCCGTCGGCAACACGCCATTCGGCATGAATGGTGGTTATTACTATCTGCAGGCGCGTTACACCTTCTAAAGTAAAGCCATCGCGAGCAAAAAACACCAGAGAAACAGGTCGGCAGTTGCTGACCTGTTTTTTTATGCGTCACCATGCACTTTATACTGCGGCAAGGATATACTGAGCGCGCTTTCGCTCAGGAGATCATGATGATTATCGACACCCTTACCAACCGCGCGCTATATAGCGCACTACATCCACGAATTGCCGCCGCGCTGGAATATCTGGCATCAACGGACTTCAGTCAGCTTGAAAAGGGGGTGTACGAGCTTGAAGGCAAGGCGCTGTTTGCCATTATTAGTGACTACACCACAGTCGAGCGAGGTACTGAACCTTTTGAAGTACATCGTAAATATATTGATGTGCAATATATTGTCAGTGGTGAAGAGGAGTTTGGTTATCTGCCGCGACCAAAGCAGCAGATCCCGTGCACCAACTATGACAACAACCGCGATTTTGAAGAATTCAGTTATCCGCTAAACCAAGCCAGTGCCAGCTATGTGGGTTTACGCAGTGGCATGTTTGCACTGTTCTTCCCCGATGATGCCCATATGCCCTGCTGCCACCTCGATGGTGAGTCCAGCGTCCGCAAAGTGGTTATTAAAGTAAGAATCGAAGATTAACTTAAAAAAAACAGCGTGTTATACGCTGTTTTTAATTTAAGCTGCAATGGTTATCAATTTATGCCATCCGCTTTTTGGTGACAACGGGTTTCTGCTGCCTGTTTACCCCAACGTAACGTCAGCTCACCGGCATGTTCCCATAACAGATGCTCTGCATCCTGGTATTTAGCACCGCTCGCGCTGGGCACTTGATACATGAGTACCTCATCATTGCCAACTTTGGCGCGAACCACATTAGGTTCAGTATCGAAGAACTGTGCTACCAACCACGTGGACGGGACATTATCACAGACATAAGTAAACGGCCCTTGTGACGGCACTAATTGATAGCGTGCTTGTAATGTAGCGATCCGCTGTTGATACCGCGTTTGGCCACACGTTTCGGCCTGAGATTGTGTCATGCAGGCATCCCGCTCGCGAGCCCATTGCTGTTGGTTACTGTCAAGTAATGGCAAGTCTTGCAATGCTGTCTTGGCCTGCACTTGCTGGTAAATGTAGGCGAGTTTACGATCCAACTGAGCTAACTCAGCATGACCGCATACCCATTTTTTAACATCGGAACTTTTCGCCGACACCAAATTGCAGTCAAAGGATGTTTGTTCAAGGGTTGCTGCCATCGCTGATGGCACATACAGTCCTAGAGCACCTGCAACCAGTATCATTGCCACTATAACTTTCATCATATGTACTCCTGCAAACCATTCGTTAAGAATGGCCGATAAGCCGCTAGTCATAAATCCTGCAAGCTATGCATCTCAGTCAGTTATCTTTAAGGATAATCACTATTATTTAGAAACGATTATTTATTAAAGATAATTCATGTATACCCACACAATTCATATATCTTTTTAGAATTTAATTTCCCTGTTTTTATAATCATATGCTCTGATTTATCACCATTCTGTATACCGCCCCATATTGGTGCAGTGGTAAGCTTGCGCACAAAATATGGGGAGTATTAAGAAGTTACATAATATGAAAGGTTATAACTTAGTCGCATTGGCCATTGCCGGCCAACTAGTAGTGCCTGCGGTAAGCGCCGCAGGTGACACTAACAACAACAGTATCGAAAAAATCTCAGTGGTAGGTTCCCGTATCGCGTTGCGCTCAGCTACCGACAGTGTCGCACCAGTAGATATTATCACCGCCGATCAACTACAAGCCACAGGGCTTACCGAAACCGCTAGAGCACTACAATTTGCAGCGCCTAGTTATAGTTTCCCATTTTCTGCCGTCACCGATGGTTCTGATGCAGTGAGACCTGCGAATCTGCGCGGTCTATCGCCAGATCACACGCTAGTATTGGTCAATGGCAAGCGTTACCACAGTTCAGCACTAGTGCATCTTTCTGGCACCGTAGGCAAAGGCGCTTCTAACGTGGATCTCAATACCATTCCCATGTCCGCTATTAAGCGGATTGAGATTTTACGCGATGGTGCCTCCGCGCAATATGGCTCTGATGCCATCGCCGGTGTGATCAACGTGGTGCTGAAAGACGCCCGTGAAGGTGGCACGCTCACCACCCAGTTAGGCCAGACTTATCAGGGCGATGGTGAACAATGGCGTGTTGGGGCCAATAAGGGGATCAGTTTCAGTCGGGATGGTTTTGTGAATGTATCGCTAGAAGCCCAGCACAAAAACAGTACCAACCGTGCGGGCTTAGACCCTCGCCAGCAATATCCGTTACTGCCAGATGGTAGTGAAGATCCACGGGAAGCCACCTTCAACCGTAAAAATCATCAGGTTGGCGATGCCGAATACGACAACGTTTCACTGTTCGCCAATGCCGCCCAGTATTTCGGGGACAGTGGCAAGCTATATGGATATGCCGGTTACAGTCAGCGTGAAACCAAATCTGGGGCTTTCTATCGCAGAGCCTTGGATAGTCGCAATGTGCTGGAAGTCTATCCAGACGGCTTTTTACCGCAGCTTGCTCCTAAAATCAAAGATTACTCGGCGCTTCTGGGTTATGAGTTTGATTGGGGCAAGTGGCATCTGGATAGCTCTGCGGGCTATGGCAAGAACAGCTTTAATTACCGTGTGGAAAACTCCATTAATGCCTCGCTTGGCACAACCAGTCCAACCACCTTTGATGCCGGCACTTTAGCGACTGACGAGTATGATCTGACGCTGGACGGTTCGCGGTATTTTGACTTCTTCAATGATTCAGAAATTATGCTGGCACTTGGTGCCGCCTGGCGACAAAACGGTTACCAGATCCAGGCCGGTGAGGAAGCTTCATATGCTACCGGCGACTACCAAGGTAAACCCGGTGGCAGTCAGGGATTCAGCGGTTTTACCCCGGAGTCAGCGGTCGATGAACAACGCCACAACACCGCTATCTATGCGGAATTAGAAAACCAACTGACTGAAGATTTTTACTGGTCTGCCGCTGCACGGTATGAAGATTATTCTGATTTTGGCGATAAAATCAGCTGGAAACTGGCAACGCGTTATGATTTGACGGAGCACTTTGCCGTGCGCGCCACCGCTAACACCGGTTTTCGCGCTCCCAGTGTGCAACAGCTGTATTTCACCAACATCTCTACATTGTTCAACCCTGATCCAGTAACAGGAGATCTGGTGCCCACCGAATCAGGCACCTTCAACAATCTGTCTTCTGTCACTCAGGCGTTACAGGTAGGGAAACTGCGACCTGAAGAGTCTACTTCATATAGTCTTGGGCTGGTTTACACCGGGGATAATGGCCTGACAGTCACACTGGATAGTTATCAGATTAATATTGATGATCGTATCGTGCTTTCCAGTTCACTAACCCCTGCCGATTCCGATGTAGTGGCACAGGCACTGGCTGGCACAAACGCTGAATCTGCGCGCTTTTTCATCAACGCCGTAGATACTCGTACCCGCGGTGTTGACCTAGTTATCAGCCAACGTTTCGATCTGGGCAGCATGGGGGATTTACAGACTAACCTAGCGTATGCCTACAACAATACTGAAATTCAGGATATCCATCTGCCGACAATTCTCAATGGTTTGCAGGAGCAACTGTTTGATCATATTGAACAAGTACGTATGACAGACTCAACATCGCACCATACCGGCAGCTTGGGGTTCACGCATCATCTGGGAGATTTCACTACCAACCTGCGCTTGAGTTATTTCGGCCCTTATACCATTGCCTACAGTACTGAAGATGTAGAGTACCAAGGAAAAACGACTGTCGATCTGTCTGTTGCATACCAAGCCACTGACAACTTTACCGTCACGGTGGGCGCACAGAACCTGTTTGATACATATCCGCAGAAGCGCCCAGCCGACAACAATTTTAACGGTATCTTTGTCTATCCGTTGACCAATACACCTTTTGGCTTCAACGGTGGCTATTACTTTGTTGAAGGCCGCTATACTTTTTGATTTGCCATTGTGTTGCAGTTCACAAGACCGGCCGATGCCGGTCTTTTGTGCTTTTAATGTTCGTCTATAATTATTGATAGTGCAGCAATGTAGCTAAAAGCGCTTACACTCATGATGAAAGGAATCATGCCCACGGATATGTCATCAAAACTGAGGGGATTTACCCATGTATTCCTTGCGAGTCTGTGTAGTAACGATATTGATGTCGTTGGCGCTATTGCCATCGATATCATCAGCGTTGGCGCTATTGCCATCGATATCATCAGCGTTGCCGCTGCCACCACTGCGTTTTGCCACCCTTAACTACCCACCGTTTATCTATGAAGAGGATCATCAGGCTAAAGGCGTGATAGCAGACATAGTGCGCGAGGCGTTCAAACGCTTACAACAACCCATTGTGATAGCCTTCTATCCAGTTCCTCGCGGCATGTTATTGGTAAATAACGGTAATGTAGATGGCTATTTTTCTCTGAAAAAAACACCAGCCCGAGAAGAGAAACTGTTGTACACCCGGCAACCGCTGATCCGTCAGACTTTTGTGCTGTTTGTGCGTCACGAATCAACGCTGCAATACAGTGGCATTGTCGAAGACCTAGCCCCCTATCGCATAGGTGTTGTCAGCCAGACTTCTTACGGTCCACTATTTGATAATGCTGTGCGTGAAAAAAAACTGCTCAAATTGGATGAGGCTAGGGACTTCATCAGCAATTTTAAGAAATTACTGGCAGGCCGGGTTGATATGGTGATCAACAGTTATGATGTTGGAATGGCATTAGTGAGTCAGCTACAAAAACAGGACAACGTTAAAGTGCTAGACCCTCCCGTGGAAACCGTTGAGAGTTATTTGGCCTTCACCCGGCAACGGAATTTTCAGCAGTTGGCGGATGATTTTGATAACGTACTACAGCAAATGATTGCCGATGGCACAGTCGAAAATATTAAACGCCGCTATCCGGCAGCGGTATCCATCGGCTATTGAGATAACCTTTCCCTAGCGTAATAAAGTGTCGGACAGTTTCGCTCATCATAACACTGTTTCACTGCTGCGAATTAGCCACTATAAATTGATAAACATTGCCATCAGCCAGCTAGTTCCACGGCGTCACGGCTCACCTGAAAATCCCGGCCGCAGTGCCTCGACAGCGTTCAGCACTGACCACCGAGGAGCGATATCCGGTATGGTCCCAACCCCAATTGTTGATTGCGCGACTCGAAAAACAGCGTTTGTTGCGATAAACGTAATGTGCCATCAGCTTTGGCAGTATAGAAAATAACAGGGAGAAATGCGGTTCTCCCTGTTATACGAGTAGTGGATTACATTTCACCGATCATAACAATGGGTTTCAGAGTGATGCCTTTTTCACTATCGGCAGCCGCTTGGTTAATCTGCTCGAAGGGATAGAATTTCACCAACTTGTCAAATGGGAAACGCCCCTGCTGATAAAGCTTCACCAGTTGTGGAATAAACTGTTTTGGGGTTGAATCACCCTCCACTATGCCACGGATAGTCTTTCCGCCCAGCAAAAGTTCATTCACATCAAACTTAGCTTCTGTTCCAAGAGCTGGAGCGCCAACGACACCAATAGCCCCTAACGGCCCTAGGCTGTCGATACCCTGACGTAACACCGCCGGAATACCGGTAGATTCCAGTGCATAATTAGCGCCACCAGCGGTGATTTCTCGGATCACTGCAACCGGATCCTGCTCTTTGCTATTAATAACGTGTGTCGCACCTAACTCTTTGGCAAGTGCTAGACGGGATGGCACCACATCTACCGCAATGATTGTAGTTGCACCGGCAACTCTAGCGGCTAACACCGCTGACAGGCCTACGGCACCTGCACCAAAAGAAGCAAAACTGCTGCCGGGAATTACCTGCAATGAATTAATCACCGCGCCAGCACCCGTTTGGATACCACACCCCAATGGGCCGAGTAACTCAAGCGGGGCATCGACTGGGACTTTCACTGCATTAGATTCCAGTGATAAGGCATAGGTAGCAAATGATGACTGGGCAAAGAAGTGATCATGCAGTGCTTGTCCATCGGCGTCTGTAATCGCGGTATCACCATGCTGGTCAGCACCACTGAAATTACGTGGATAAAACTCATCACAATAGGCAGCATGACCAGTACCGCAATGTCCACAATGGCTGCAATAGCCATAGGTTAGCACTACATGATCGCCGACTTGCAGCTCTTTAACCAAGGGACCAATCGCGGTGACAACGCCAGCGCCTTCATGACCAAGCACCGCGGGTAATGGTACGGGGTAATACTGATCACGCACTATCATGTCGGTATGACACATCCCAGTGGCCACTATCTTCACGAGGACTTCATCCTCTTGGGGCGCACGAATACGAGCATTCTCAAGCGCAAAAGGCTTGCCTTTGCCCCGGACAACAGCCGCTTTAATATCATAAAAGCTTTGTGTACTCATAGCCTAGACTCCTTCCATTACGTCAGTGGCCGGTCCCCAAGATGGCTAAGGTTCCGGCTTGCACGGTAGCAAGATAACATCATGTCGGCGGAACATTTTTCGGTGAGCAAGCATCACGTCCCCACCAACAATCCGCACAAATATCACACTTTCAAATATTTTGTGATTTATGCCAAACATTACTACAGCAAAGACCGCCTTAACATGGCGTTTTTTGACTCAAAAACCTCGAATAAAAAGAAAGGTATATCCGCCCAGTTGCGGTGAACAACGGAACCACAAGTATCTTGTTTTAGGACAAAGCGTTAGGCAGCTAGCGGCGTTCCCATCAAGCACATAGGTAGAACGATTTGAACACATCTTATTGATAATAAAGGCTAAAAATGAGGTGTTATTGCAAACGCCATTATTGGCTCCCAACGCCACTGGGTGTTACCAAGCATCCACCAGCCCATGGAATATCTGTTAGCGCCTATATAGAAAGATCAGCCCGCACCGCTGACACTTATATCTGCAGCTAATGGCCGCATTGAGCAGCCTAGAGCAGACAAGATACGGGCCCGAATATGCGTTACACCGGTGAGCTACACAAGGCTGCCAGCGCCGCTCTCGCGGCCAACATCTCGCCATGCATTAATAGCGGTTCCGCTGCTGCGTATTGATTTACCCCGTCTGCCGTCGCGTCACCATAAAGCACCACATTGTTGAGTACCGCAGCGACAGCAACGCCGCGTATGCGACCAACCGTCAGCAAGGCGGCAGTTTCCATATCGGCACCCAACACCCCTAGTTGGTGCCAACGGCGACAGATGTCCAGCTCTTGATCGGTATAAAAACTGTCATGGGAGCGCTCAATTCTCAGGTGATGAAGGTGCTGATGTTGCCTGAGATAATCACTCAAGCCATTAACCAGTACTCGATTTGCCAAGGCGGGATAGGCAATAGGAGCATAGCTGGCCGAACCACCGTCATCACGCACGGCGGCTTCGACCACAATCAATTCACCTAGTGCGATATGAGATTGCAGCGCACCAGCAGAGCCCACGCGGATAAAACGTTTGCCACCACACTTGATCAATTCCTCTAACGCAATAATGGCGGAAGGGGCCCCAATACCCGTGCTGCAAATGGTCAACTGATACCCCTGAAATTCACCACTGACACTGGTGAACTCCCGGTTGCTAGCCAGCGGTTTAACATCGGTTAGCAAACCGGCAATTCTTGCTACCCGAGCTGGATCACCACAGAGAATAACCCGTTCACTCCCCTGCGCAGCAGTCAATTGAATATGCGGTTGTATGCTCATATTGTTGTTCCTCTGGCAAAGCCATGTACGCTGCCATTGCTGCGCGCTGTCGCCATCCATTCACGGGTGCCGTTGGCGGCGATAAACAGCAAAATGGTGTATTCGATTGCCATGGCATAAACACCCTGTGCCGCATAGATACCGATACTGATGATGTTGATCAGCACCCATAAAATCCAGTTTTCCACATATTTACGGGTCATCAGCACTTGTGCTACCACAGATAACACGGTCACCATCGCATCCCACACTGGGAACGGATCTGGTTGCAATTCAGGTAATGGCACGGTGATGCCCAACAGATTAAGTCCGGCAACGCTCCAGCGGGCCAAGCTGAAAAACACCGGATCAATAAAGACGGCCAATGCAGCCACCGCCATGCTCACAGCAACTACCGTCAATATCAGCTTTTGGCGTGCCAGCCAGCGAACCTGTAAAGGCCGCCCCTGTTGCCCGGTCGGATGTGTCCAAGCATACCAGCCATAAACATTGGCACAGAAAAAAAACAGTTGCAGCAGCAACAGGCCGTAAAGTTGGATCTGGAAAAAAATCACCGCGAACAAACTGACATTAATTAACCCGAACAGGTAATTGATGGTTTTTTCCTGGCTGGCCAGCCAGATACACAGCAGTCCAAAGATGGTCCCGACCGCTTCAATCCAAGACATGGCATATCCGGCACCGATGGGGATATTAACCAAGGTATTATTGATGTCGAACCAGCTCGCTATATCCATTTGTTTTCCTTGCCTATCCACATAAATGCCGCCCTGTAGCTAAGCTACCTATTTGACCACGGACAAGGACAATTTACCATGTGCAGCGCCGCCACCATCACAGTGACTGGCTGACGGCGCTATCGAAGTTAACGTCGTTCTCGCCAGCGATAAAGCGCCAGATAAAGTGTTGGCAATACCAACAACGTGAGCATGGTCGAACTCAGCAGGCCCCCCAGCACCACAATGGCTAAAGGTCTTTGAATTTCACTGCCAACACCGACGGAGAACAGAATAGGTATCAGTCCCAAGGCAGATGTCATCGCCGTCATCAGGACCGGACGTAATCGCGCAACGGTTCCTTCAAACACTGCCTGTTGAAGCGATTCACCTAATTCGCGGCGCTGGTTGATAGCATCCACCAGTACCACACCATTGAGTACCGCCACCCCAAACAAAGTGATGAAACCAATAGCACTTGGCACCGATAAGTAAGTGTTACTCCCCCATAACGCCAGCACGCCGCCAATGAGCGCCAACGGCACATTGGCCATGATCAACCCCACCTGCCAGAAGCAACCGAATGAAAAATATAGCAATAATGCAATCAACACCACAGATAAGGGCACAACTAACGCCAAACGCTGTTGCGCCCGCAGCTGATTCTCATACTGCCCCCCCACAACAACTGTGTAGCCAGGTGGCAACTGGGCCTTTGGCACCAACGCATAGATATCAGCGACAACCGAGCCCATGTCTCGTCCCGCCACATTGGCTTGCACTACCACCCGCCGCTGCACATCATCTCGGCGAATGTTAGGGGGAGACATCTCCACACGAATATCTGCGACATCACCCAGTCGCACCAGCGCGCCATTGCTGGCAGCCAGCGGTAAATCTGCCAATGCATCAGGACTACTGCGATAGGCCGCAGCCAGCCGTAGATTGATATCATAGCGCGCATTACCATCGATGATCTGGCCGGCACTACTACCACCGACACCCGTGCTGACCACATTCATAATCTCGGCTACGCTGATACCATACCGTCCCAACAACTCCCGTTTGGGACGCACCACCAGTTGCGCCTCGCCACTGACTTGCTCTAACGCCACGTCCACCGCACCGGGGACTTGCGCAACTAATGCCACCAGTTGCTGTCCTTTGTTGGCCAACACTGTCAGATCTGGCCCAAACAGCTTGATCGCTAATTGTGATTTGACGCCGGACAACAGTTCGTCCACCCGTGTGGCTATCGGTTGCGAGAAAGTCAGCAGCAGTCCTGGAAAGGCATTGAGCCGCTGCTCCATCAGCCGCTGTAATGACTGACGATCGGCCGCTGAACGCCATTCAGCCACAGGTTTAAGACCAATATAGATTTCAATATTGCTGACTGGCTCTGGGTCGCCACCGAGTTCAGGCGCACCGATACGCGACAACGCATACTCCACCTCTGGAAATTCCAGTAGCATTTTCTCCAGTTGTGGCGCCACCTGTAGCGCTGTCTCTAAACTGGCCGTTGGTGCCAATGTCACCCGCAGGTTAATAGTCCCCTCCTCCAGTTCCGGTACAAACTCGGTGCCCAATCGTGGTAATAGCGTCAGGCATAGCAGCAACATCATCAAAGCGGCTGCCAGCGTGACTTTCGGGCGCTGCATCACTTGTGATAATACCCAGCGATAACTAGGCGTTAGTATTGATAGCAATGGGCTTGAACGTACTTTGATATGGCGCCGAAATAACAATACCGCCATGGCAGGGACAACCAATAAAGCTACCAACAGTGCCGACAACATCGCCAACATAATGCTGATCGCCATCGGCTGAAATAACTTGCCTTCAACCCCTTGCAAAGCAAACAGCGGTGCAAACACCACGATAATAATGGCAGTGGCAAAAAATACTGGACGACAAACTTCCTTGGCTGCTAGCAAGATACGTAAGGTCATGCCATCGGCCACGTCATCAGGACTTTCCGGCGGGGTCGCTACAGGGGGTTGCGCTGGTAGCGACAGATGCTTGAAGATGTTCTCGACCATCACCACCGAACCATCAACCAGCATGCCAATGGCTATCGCCAATCCTCCAAGCGACATCAAATTGGCAGACACACCAAAATACGCCATTACTAACAACGCCAGCAAAATTGATATAGGAATGGAAATCAGCACCAGCAAGGTGGCACGCAAATTCACCAAAAACAGCGCCAGAATCACCACGATCAGCAAAAATGCCAGCAATAACGCATCCGCAACAGTGGTGACGGCCTTTTTCACCAGATCCGCCTGATCGTAAAACACCTCAAAGCTAACACCGGGTGGCAACGCCTGACGAAGCAGTTGTTCTCTTGCAACCAAATCGTCGATGGTGGCCTTGGTATTAGCCCCCATACGTTTTAGCACCACTCCGGCCACCACTTCGCCAAGGGCCTGAGCAGAGCCATTGGCATCGCGACGGGTCATGGTGACCGCACCTACGCGAATTTCACCACCAAAATCAACGGTTGCCACATCCGCCACGGTAATGGGGGTTCCGTCACTTTCAGTCACCGGAATCGAAGCGATAGCCGCCAAACCAGCGGTTCCCGCGGGTAAAAAGCCATAACCCCGCACCACCAATTGCTCTTCACCGCGCGGCATAAACCAGCCACCGGCATTGCGGTTGCCGTCTTCCAACGCCTGCTGTAATTGCGCCAGACTCAAGTGATATGCCAGCAGTTTATTAGGATCGACCCGCACTTGATACTGGCGAACTTCCCCTCCAAAGGACAGCACATCAGTAACGCCGGCGACCGGCATCAACAGCAGTTTTACCAGATAGTCGTTGAGACTGCGCAGCTGTGCCGCATCGACACCACTTTCCGGCGTTGCCCGCAGCACGTACTGATACACCTGCCCGAGTCCCGACGTATTGGGACCGATTTCCGGTGTTCCCAATCCTTGGGGGATCAAGGTCTTAGCGGTCGCCAGTTGTTCAAATACCTGTTGTCTAGCGAAATAAATATCGGTGCCTTCGGCAAATACCACGGTCACCACTGACAGGCCGGTGCGTGACAATGAACGCACCTCAGTCACATCCGGTAGTGAGTACATGCTGGACTCCACCGGGTAACTGATGAGTTTTTCCACCTCTTCAGCAGCTAATCCTTCAGCCTCGGTATTGACCGTAACCTGCACATTGGATACATCCGGGAATGCATCTAGATTCAACGTTGGCACCACGATTCCACCCGCAATTAGCAGGGCAAACAAGGCGAGCAACAGTAACAGACGATTGCGCACCGCCTGTTGAATGAGGGTAAATAACATATGGCCGCCCTCAGTGGTTATGTACGTCAAAACCGGACTTAGCCAGTTCTGATGCCAAGAAGAATGCGCCAGCGGTTACGACTGGCGTACCGGGCGCGATCCCCGTTACCAGATTCATCCCGCGCTGCTGTTGTCGCACCTGTACCTCCTGAGCACGAAATCCTGCAGCAGTTGCCACAAATACCTGCCAATCACCGTCTTCACTGCGACTCAGCGCTGCGTCAGGTAATAGCACCCCAGGTTGTTCGGGCTGTGGCAAAAAGACCTCGGCAAACTGCCCGGCATGCCAATACGTTTGGCGGTTATCGAGTTGCGCAATCAAGCGTTCAGTCCGGGTACTGCTGGAAAGCTCATGCGCGCGACCGATAATAGTGGCGCTGACCATGGTCGCATCAACTTTAACCAGCAGTTTTTTGGCTTGCGCCAGTTGAGCAGACTGTTGTGGCGTCATTTCCGCTACCACCCACAGCGAGGATTCATCAGTCAGTTGCAACAACACATTCCCAGCACTTTGCAGTTCGCCTAAACGGGTATTGTCCTGCTGCACCCGGCCATTAATGGGGGCCAGCAGTTGATAACTGCCGATGAGCGTTGGATCGGCTTGCAGTGCCGCTATCTGCCCAGCCGTCATCTGCAGCGCTTGCAACACCGCGCGGCATTGTTCCTTTGCCACCAACGCTTGCTGCCGTTCACTATCACTGATCGCCGTAGCACTCATAGCGTTGATGCGCCGCCAGTTACTCGCGGCGTTGATAAAATCAGCCTGGGCTTTTGCCACATCAACACCTCCTAGGGTCAATAATCGCTGACCGGCGATTACCTGCTGGCCCGGCACCACATGACGTTGCAGCACTATCACATCCAGTTGCGGCGTTAATGTAAACGTGCGCTCACGGTCGACTTGTAACACCGCATTGGCCACAGATTGAGGACTGAAACCACCAGCAGCAGGTATTACTTGGATACCTGCCAGTTGCTGTTGTTCGGCACTTAGTTGTAGTAACGGTTCGGCGTGCAAATTGCTGCCGTCATCGGCGTCAGCTGTAGAATGTAAACAGCCGATAACCAGTACCAGTATTTGGTACATGGTTGAAATTTTTGAAAGGCTCACGAAATACTCCTGCAACCGCAGTAGCAAGGAGTTCATCTCCCCTATGGTTGCGGTTGTTCTGTCATTAGTCTGGTGAGTCCGCGTCCAGCATGGACGTTAACTCAATACAAGATGGTTCAGACGGTTACAGCAATCGGAGGGCGATAAGCAGGTTCAGAAGCGATTGGCAGATATCTGGTCATTTCTGCGATGACAGAATGGGAAACCAGCAAAGCATGAGCAAATAAGGGCTGCATCGGCAGCGAGATATGCCCCCCATGACAAGGGCAATCGAGACACAGATCTAGCTGTTGCAGCTCCTGATGTGGCAAATGATGTAACGCAGATTTTTCAGCCGCGAGCGGCTCACCATCATGACGTTCACAATCAGCAACGGCGACAATTGGCTGGGTAATCTGTAGATGGGTATGTTGCAGTATTTCTTCGTAGCTGTTACCGGCATGCAACTGGTGAGTACCTACGTCTGATACCGCAAATTGCAGCATCAGCAGTAATGCCATACACCAGGAAAGCCAACGGCCGGTAACTATCATAGAGGAGAAAACTTACTTGAATACGCAGTGTTTGGCGTAATCTTTGGCTTCATTAGCCGTCCAGTCACCAGAGGGCTTTTCCTTCATCTGTTTGCACCAGGCTTCACTGCCTACTTCTGGCGCACAAGCACTAAGCAGGCTTGCTAACAGCAAAGACAAAGTAACAATGGTTAATTTGGACATAATATTTCCTTGTTCTGAACAGTTATCCTGGCGCTAGCTTACCAGAGCCCGCCATATTTCCACACTACTTATCCGCGCGCAACCACTTGCGAACGTTTGTGGATCCATTGAATAGCCTCGGCTTTACGCTCCAGCGGATACCAGGCAATCTCGCCGGCAACAAAAGGCCCAAGCAATCGCACCGCATTGCCCACCCAATCGGGGCCACCAACCAGTACCAGCGCATCAAATCTGGGTAACTGCACTTCGCCGATACCCGACAACGACTTAGTTTCCCAGCCTTCCAGCAGCACATCGGCTTCAATATACAGGCACACTTGGCCCCAGTTGTCGCGAGCACTTTTGATGGCAGGTTGTAGCTTGGTGCGATAGTCCAGTGCCGTTAAACGACCACTGACAAACAAACTGATCACACCCTTGGAGATTTCCGGGATTTGACACAGCATAAGCGCTCCTGCAACAAAGACTCTGGGCATCATAGCAGTCACGGCTGGGGGTTGCGATCGGCATCACCGCACCATTAGTGATAAACTGGCCACAGATCATTCATTACTTTTTGAACTGAACGGGACGATGATTAAAATTTCCAATCGCGTGCAACTCCCTGAGCAAGAATTGGAATGGCAATTTATCCGCGCCAGTGGTGCCGGTGGCCAACACGTCAATAAAGTCTCTACGGCCGCACAACTGATCTTTGATATCCGTGCCTCATCGCTGCCAGAAGTTTACCAGCAAAAACTGTTACAACTGAGTGATCACCGTATCAGTGCCAGTGGCAAAATCATCATCAAGTGCCAGCAAAGCCGCAGTCAAGATGACAATCGCCAGCAGGCGCTAGCACAATTCTGCGAACTGATCCTAAGCGTCACTCATGTGCGCAAAAAGCGCATTGCCACCAAGGCGACCCGTTCCAGCCAGATAAAACGGGTCGATAGCAAAAAAAAACGCGGGGCTATAAAATCCATGCGGCAACAGAAGATCTCAAGTTAACCTTGGCCTGATAGTCGACAAATGACGTGGGATTTGCTGAAATCAATCACAGGCATAAATTGCCATTGCCAAGGACATCGCATGAGAGATAAAGCCAAAATACTGTTGCTCAACGGCCCGAATCTGAATCTGCTGGGGCGGCGGGAACCCGAAATATACGGGCATCAGACATTAAACGATATTGTGACAGATCTGATGCAACAGGCTTCAGATGCTGGATTTACACTGGAACACCTGCAGTCTAATGCCGAGTTTCAGTTAATTGACGCAATTCATACCACCGATGCGGCGTTCGTGGTGATCAATCCCGGCGGCTTTACCCATACCAGTGTGGCGTTACGTGATGCCCTACTGGGAGTGGACCTGCCCTTTATCGAAATCCATCTGTCCAATATCCACGCCCGCGAGCCTTTCCGCCATCATTCCTATCTGTCCGATAAAGCTCAAGGCGTAATTGTGGGTTTAGGGGCGCAGGGATACGGTTTCGCACTTGCCGCTGCGATTAAACATCTACAACAGTAAAACTGCGGCGATGCCTACCATCGCCGCCAATAAGCTCACTCAGATGCCGTGGCGCTAGTGACTGGCACATACTGCTGAATACTCCAATCAAAGCGATAAAGTTGCCCCTGCCACTGGTATAAAGTTCGTCCATCCTGCTGAATAACTTTGGCATTAGCGGGTAGCTCGCTGCGGCCTTGAGGACCGACATTTACAACCCGATAACCGGTCGTCACTTGTTCAGGCACCGTGGTTATCACCGCAGGAGAAGCGGAAATTACTGGCTGCGCCACAGGCGCAATATAACGTGGCTGATCCCAGCGATAGCTGTCCCAGACCCAAGGGCTCAACCATAAAGCTGTCAGCCCCAGATTCCAGCCCCAATCATTGTGATGATGGTAATGGTGATAATGTGGGGGGCGAGGTCTGTGCCCTGCCGCAGCCGACGTACTAAAACAGGCCGCCAAGACAACACACAGCAGTAAGCCCAAACGGCGCGTACCCAAATGAATTGTTGACATAAACTCCTCCTACAACCTTGATGCTTAAATAATATGCTACTCCAGTCGCGACATTGATGCACTTATCCTTAACCGGAAGATTGGCGCTTTTTAGCGCACCAGTTACCTAGCCAGCAGAAAAATGCTATAGTGCGCGCCATCACATTTTTACCGTGCTGGGTCTAATTCCATATGAGTTTTAAGGATTTACGCAGTTTCCTCGATCATCTTGAACAACAAGGTGAACTGAAACGCATCAGCCATCCGGTTGATCCATATCTTGAAATGACCGAGATCGCGGACCGAGTGCTACGCCGCGGTGGGCCAGCACTGCTATTTGAAAACCCTGTTGGCAAATCCATGCCAGTATTGCTGAACCTGTTTGGCACACCAAGACGGGTGGCAATGGCATTGGGAAAAGAAGATCCGCTAGCATTGCGGGAAGTGGGAGAACTCTTAGGCTTTTTAAAAGAGCCGGAACCCCCGCGTGGCTTTCGTGATGCACTGGAAAAGTTACCGCTATTCAAACAAGCACTGAATATGCCAGCCAAATCGGTGCGCAAAGCACCCAGTCAGGAAGTTGTACTCAGTGGTGATCAGGTCGATCTGACGCAACTGCCAATACAGCATTGCTGGCCCGGAGATGCGGCGCCCTTAGTGACTTGGGGATTAACCATTACCCAAGGCCCACGGCAAAAGCGACAGAATATCGGTATCTACCGCCAGCAGTTGCTCGGTAAAAATAAGCTGATCATGCGTTGGTTGTCACATCGCGGTGGTGCGCTGGATTTTAAAGATTTCAAAGAACAATTCCCCGGAGAAAAATACCCGGTGGTGGTGGCGTTAGGTGCCGATCCGGTCACTATTCTGGCCGCGGTAACCCCAGTACCAGACACCATGAGCGAGTACGCATTTGCGGGTTTGCTACGGGGTGAGCGCACCGAAGTGACCAAAGCCCTGAGTTGCGATCTGGAAGTGCCTGCCACCAGCGAAATCATACTGGAAGGCTATATTGATCCACAGGAAACCGCAGTAGAGGGGCCTTACGGCGATCACACTGGTTATTACAACGAGACCGACACGTTTCCGGTATTTACCGTCACCCATATTACTCATCGTCGAGACCCGATTTATCACAGCACCTATACTGGCCGACCACCCGATGAACCAGCAATGCTGGGATTGGCATTAAACGAGGTGTTTGTGCCGATCCTCCGTAAACAGTACCCGGAAATTGTCGATTTTTATCTACCGCCAGAAGGCTGTTCCTATCGTATGGCGGTGATCTCCATGCGCAAGCAATATCCAGGGCACGCCAAACGAGTGATGATGGGCGCTTGGTCGTTCCTGCGCCAGTTTATGTATACCAAATTTATTGTGGTGGTAGACGACGATATTAACTGCCGCGACTGGAAAGATGTGATCTGGGCTATCACCACTCGCATGGATCCTATCCGCGATACCGTATTGGTGGATAACACCCCGATTGATTACTTGGATTTTGCGTCGCCAGTTTCTGGACTCGGTTCCAAAATGGGTCTGGATGCCACCAATAAATGGGCCGGCGAAACCCAGCGTGAGTGGGGCACGCCTATCCAAATGGATGCTGCAGTAAAACAGAAAATTGACCGTATTTGGGAGCAGTTGGGCATTGATGACTCACCCACGCTGTAACTGTGACAAACCGGCATCGTCCGGTAGATAAAGGTAAACCGATGGACAGCATTCGCTGCAAAATTGAAAAAGTGACACCCTTTAATGACGCCGTGTATCAAGTGCTGTTGCGGCCTGAAACCCCACTGGCATTCGCTGCAGGACAATATCTGAGTATTGTAATGGGCGAAAAAGATAAACGGCCCTTTTCTATCGCGTCAGCCCCAGGCAGCGAACTGCTGGAACTGCATATTGGTGCCGCCGTCAGTGAGAGCTACCCGATGCAGGTAGTTGAGCGACTGAAAACCAACGAGACAATCGAGATTGAAGCGCCTGCTGGCGAGGCATTTCTGCGCCATCAGAGCAACCGTCCTAGACTGCTCATTGCTGGTGGCACCGGTTTTTCCTATATCAAAAGTATTATCGAGCAGCAAATCGCGCTGGGGCAGCAACTGCAAACCAGTTTCTATTGGGGTTGTCGTACACCAGACGCCATGTATTACCAGAGTATCGCCCAGGAATGGCAGCAGCAGTATCCTTGGTTACACTTTGTGCCTGTTGTCGAGCAAGCCAGCACCGACTGGTCAGGTAAAACTAATCTGTTGCTGGCACAGATCCGTCAGGACTTCGTCAGTCTGCACGGCTATGACATCTACATCGCTGGCCGTTTTCCGATGGTTGGTGCCGCCCGCGAAATGTTCCGTGAAATGGGCGTGGACGAAGAACACCTCTATGGCGATGCCTTCGCCTTTATCAAGTAACTGAATGAAGCTCGAAGTAAAATGTATGATCCGCCTCGTTGTTGCAAGCATAAAATTCAATGACGAGGTGGGTCTGCGCTAATGTATTCGGAGTCTCTGTTGGAGGCTCTCGCCTACCGCTCCACGATGAGTTCCGCGCCGGAATATCCTCAAAAAGCCCAAAGCATTTGACTGCTGTTTTTATTATCAGGTTTTACTCCGGTGGTACTACCGTTTTCGTCATCTTCACTCTATTCATGCAAACGCTGGTTGCAGCTTTGCTGCGTTAAATTGTTCTTTCGTTCTCAACACTGACCACACGATTCTCGCAAGCTTGTTTGCCAACGCCACACACGCCACATTGAATGGCTTGGTTGCTCTGAGCTTTATCAGCCATTCGCCAAACACCGCCCCCGTCTTCTCGGGTCTCGCTAAAATCGCCCGCGCACCGTGAATGAATAACGTGCGTAGATGCTTGTTGCCACGCTTACTTATCCCGAGTAATCGGGGTTTTCCTCCGGTGGAATGTTGATGAGGCACTAACCCTAGCCAAGCCGCTAAATCTCGCCCATTTTTGAATTGCTCGGCATTACCTAACTCCGCCACACATTGAGAAGCCGTTATGTCGCCAATGCCAGGTATAGACTTCAGTAGCTGTGCATCACCCTGCGTTGCCAGTTGTTGCTTAAGCTTGATGTCTTGCTCGGCAATCCGCTCTGAGAGGTAATCATAATGCGCATGGAAGCCCAGCTAACTCTGTGATGAGTGGCGCGGGGAGTTTTCCGGCATGTTCGGCCAACCACTGGAATAAGCGCTTCATGACGCTATGGCCCCTTGGTAGACTGACACCAAACTCCAGTAACAGTGCGCCAATGCGTGACATACAGGCAGTGCGCTCTTTGATATAGCCTTGTCGCACGCGATGAACAGCTGACATCATCTGTGCCGCTTCTGTTTTGACCGAGACAAAGCGCATCGATGGCCGCGGTGCTGCTTCAGCAATGGCATCGGCGTCAATAAAGTCGTTCTTGTTGCCTTTGACGTAGGGTTTTACATACTGCGGTGGAATGAGTTTGACTTGATGGCCGAACTGCTGACAAAGCCGTCCAAGCCAATGTGCACCACCACAGGCCTCAAAGGCGATGGTTGTGGGGGGAAGTTGTTGCAGAAAAACAATGAGTTGTTTACGGGAAAACTTCTTACGGACAACCGTGTTACCCGCACGGTCATGGCCAATAAGATGAAAGTTTGACTTGCCTAAATCGATACCGAGTACTTGAATAAACATGATGGTCTACCTCCTGTCTAGCCTAATCTCAGCATAGTTGCTGAGAAGGGAGGCGGACCATCACATTAAGCCCGCTTCCGCGGGCTTTGGTATCAACTACTTTTGCCTTCGGTATACACAGGGTCGCGGTCGTCTATCAGCTTATCCTGCTCAAAAAACTGCGCCAGTACTTTGGCCTGAGACGCTTCATCCACTTTGAAAACCTGCATCAGATAACGTAGGAAATTCTCGTCGTCACACATGGTTTTCCCGGGGGTGTCGGAGATTTTTGCTACCGGTTGACCATTGAGCTGGGTCAATTTCATCACGATATTGATGGGCTCGTTGACAAACATATCCCCCATCAGCCAAGTGCCGATACCAAAGGAGGTGTTAATACGCCCCCGGAAGTGACGGTAGATTTTCACCGCGCGGTCGAAGTCCAGTGCATCGGAAAAAACTAGCCGCTTGTACTGCGGATCCACATCCAGCGCTTCCAACCGCTGGATGATTTTCTCTCCCCAAACGATAGGATCACCGCTGTCATGGCGGAAACCGTCGTACAGTTTTGCAAGATAGCGGTCAAGGTCGCGACAAAATGCATCTACCCCGATAACATCGGTCAACGCCACCCCCAAATCGCCACGATATTCCTTAACCCAGTTTTCCAATGCCATTTTCTGACTGTCCACCAGCCGATAATTCATGGCCTGATGGCTCTGTAGCCACTCATGAGCCATCGTTCCCTGGCAACGCAGATTCAGTTCCAGCGCCAAATGTGGGTTAGAGGTACCGACAAAGTTGTTGGGCAACTGCTGCTGCAACTGGGTGAGGATCTGCTTTTGCGCCCGAAAACTAAAGCGACGGCGAGTACCAAAGTCAGTAAATAGAAAGTCGCTGAGATCCACCTCATCACCCAACCGCTCCAGCATCGCAATTTTCTTGCTGGTGGCGGCAGCGATCACCTCACAGTCAACTTCCGGATAGCGAGTGCGATTACGGATCTCCGACACTAGTGCCAGTACCGGGATCTCCATGGGCGACACATGCATCAGCGGTCCATGCGCTTCAATCACCAGTTGACCGTCGATGGCATTGACCTTGAGGAACTTGGGATTAAAACGGTACAACCGCAAAAATTCCAGATAATCGGCTTTTAAAAACGGATACTTGCCAAGATGCGCTAACTGTTCTTCTGAGGCACTGCATTCGGCCAGTTGTTCAAAGGCTTGCTGCAGTGGTTTTACGTAGCCACTCAAATCCTCGTTGCTACGGCAGCGAAACGTCCAGCGGGACTGTGTGGCGGGTTGTTGATGCAAATACGCCTGCTGCATCGTGAGCTTATAAAAGTCGGTATCCAGCAAGCTCTGAATCGCCGGTTCTCCAAACATAATCAATGGCTCCCTTGCAATTTGGCCGCCAACACCTGACTGTCTTTTACCAGCATGATGCCTGCCTGACGCATTTCTTCACACGCGGCGGAGGCTCCGGTTTCACTGATAGCTCGGCATGCTGCTAGGTTCAAATACACATTAAACCCGGCGGCAGCCAATTGTAATGCGGTGGTTTTGACACAGAAGTCCAGTGCCAGACCGCCCACCAATACGGTATCTACTTGGTGGCACTTTAGCCATTCAATCACACCGGTTGAGATACGGCCAGCCAAGTCGTGGTAACACGCACCATAAGGGTGCATCGCGGTTTCCACACCTTTATACACCAGAAAATCATACTCCGCAGGCGCGGGTAATCCCGGGATCAATTCAAATCCTTCCGTACCCGGCTCTGCATGCCTGACCCAAGTCAGATCAGCATCTGGATAATCTAGCGGCTGCAGCATCTCAGCATGGCTGGCAACCACCCATTTGGCCGTTGGACAATGGGCGTCTTTGGACGCTATCCGTAGCTGCGCCAACTGCGCCTGAGCATTTAACTCAGCAGCAATTTCATCGCCACCCACAACAGGTAACTCATGGGGGCACAAAGGCGTAAAGGTACGTTGGGCATCGACATCAAACGCGGCAATCATAGATAAATTCCGTTCAAAATCCGATGACTGCACTATATCAAAAGTGTGAGCCTGCTCTAAGCACTAATGCAGCATCAAATAAAGAAATCCTCAATTGCTGCGACAAAATGCCACAGCGACTGCATCAAATTAAATTCTAAATTTATGGAGTTAACCTGATAAAAAATCTGGCAAATCTGGAAAGGTGAACCACACTTTAAGGAGTCGCATCCAACGCGACTTACCCACATAACTCCCAAAGGTACAACTAGATGAAAATTGCTTCCATTCAGGGAAAAATTGCAACTGTGGCAGGGATATGCCTTTTGGGTTCAGCTATCGTGCTTATCGGCTACGCAATCTTCTCGGCCAAGAATACCGAATCTCTGGTATCAGGTCGCGTTGGTACACTGGTGCAGAAACAAGCCAGTGATAGTCTACAAACACTGGCTGAAGAACGTGCTGGTAGTATTGCCACCGAATTCGAACACGCACTGGATATCTCTGGCACGCTTGCCAGCAGCTTTGAGTTAGTCCATGCGAACTCTGGTGCGGTGCAGCTCAGTCGTAAAAGTGTCAATGAAATTCTGTATAACGTGCTGACTAAAAATAAAAACCTCAATGGTACCTACAGTTGCTGGGAACCTAATGGTCTGGATGGTAACGATCAGGCATTTGTTGGTGGCGGTGACGGTAATAATCCTCAGACGGGCCGCTTTACGCCTTACTGGACCCGCAACGCCCAGGGCAATATTGCGGTGCAACCGTTAGTGGAATATGACACTGACAGTCGTCATCCCAATGGGGTACTCAAAGGCGGCTGGTACAGTAAACCAAGAGAATCGTTGCAGCCCAATGTCCTAGATCCAATCCCTTATATCGTCCAAGGCAAACAAGTGTGGTTAGCCACCATTTCATCGCCGATTGTTGCCAATGGTAAGTTTTACGGCGTTGTCGGTGTCGACTATGACCTGACCTTTGTGCAGACATTGACAAAAAAATTACAGCAGGAACTCTACAATGGTTCTGCTGACGTTTCTATTGTCAGTTACCAAGGATTGCTCGTCGCCAGCAGTAGTCATGCTGAAGATATTGGCCAGCCTCTGACCAAAATTCTGGCGGCAGATAAAGCCGATGCACTGATCAAGCAAGTGCAACAAGGCCAGTCTCGTGTCTGGGATGATGCCGATAACATGAGTGTGATTGCCCCCATCGTCATGGGAAATACCGGTCGCCCATGGGCGATATTGTTCACGGTTCCCAAGGACAAAGTGCTGGCTGAAGCAATGGCGTTGACTGATGAACTCAGTCACAACAGCACTAACAGCCGCAACTGGCAATTTGTTGTTGGCATTGTGGTTACCTTGCTGGCATTGGCAGCGTTATGGGTAGCAGCAGGTAATATTGCCCGTCCTATCCGCCGGGCCGCGGAACTCGCACTGACCATTAAAGACGGCGATTTTTCACAGCAGATGGAACACACCTCTGACGATGAAGTGGGTCGGCTTGCCAAAGCGCTGAACCAGATGTGCAGCAGCTTACGGCAACGCGCCGTACTTGCTAAAAAAATCAGTGAAGGCGATCTTACCGTGGATGTTGCACTGGCATCGGATCGCGATCAACTGGGATTAGCATTGCAAGAGATGGTGGGGCATCTTAGCCAGCTAGTCAGTCAAATCCAACGCAGTGCCGATAGCATCGGTGCCAGCTCCAGCCAGGTATCGCATCTTAGTGAAGTCCTCTCTGATGGCGCTATGCAGTCAGCATCATCGATAACACAGATGGGTGCGGCGATGGTGGAGATATCCAGTCAGACCAACGCTAATGCCGACAATGCCAGCAAGGCCAACCGGTTCTCACGGGAATCAACCTCCTCGGCTGAGAAAGGCAGTGAACACATGGGTGAGATGGTGGCGGCAATGGAAGCGATACATGCTTCCGGCGAGCGCATCCACCAGATTATCAACGCCATTGACGAAATTACTTCGCAGACCAACTTGCTAGCGCTAAACGCCGCGATTGAGGCGGCTCGGGCAGGAGATGCCGGCAGAGGCTTTGCCGTCGTTGCCGATGAAGTAAGGCAACTGGCACAGCGCAGTGCGGACGCCGCTAGCGATGCCGCAAAACTGATCGATGAAAGTTCGGCCAATACTCAGTCAGGTATTGAAATATCCCGACGGACAGCAGAAGCCCTGGAGCAAATCCGCCGAAGTACCGGTGAAGTATCCGAACTGGTGGCCAGCATTGCCATTGCATCAGAGGAACAAGTACAGGGTATTAATGAAACCACCACTGGACTTAACCAGGTTGATGGCGTCACTCAACGTAACAGTGAAAATGCCCGCGACTGTAAAAATGCCGCCGCAGAACTGTTAGAGGAAGCCACCCAGTTAAAGCAACTGCTGCAACGTTTTAGAGTAAACTAATCAGCTAGTGACACGTGACAACCCGCCAAATGGTGGGTTGTCACCACTCTCAAACGGTTCACACTTGCAGTGTCCCTCGAAGCACAGTGACGGCTTCACCACGGAGCCATACCCGACCATCTGCCTGAAGTTGCATTTGTACCGTTCCCCCACGAGCAGAAGCCTGATACCCGGTCAACACCTGTCGCCCCAATTTTTTGCCCCAATAGACCGCCAATGCACAATGCGAAGAGCCAGTGACTGGATCTTCGTCCACCCCAACCCAAGGGGCAAAGTAACGACTCACGACATCTTCCGGCCGCGTTACCGCCAGTGCGGTGACCACGACGCCACGGCCAGGTAAGCCTCGTAGCGCAGAAAAATCTGGCGCAAGGTCGAGCAATATTGCCTCTTTCGCCACTTCCAGTAGTAATTTAGTACCAAAGGCGACAGTGGCGACAACATCATCTCGGCACAATGATAACGCCTGCAGCAAAGCATCAGATACTTGAGCCTGATAATCCAAACAAGCCTGAGGAAAATCCATCGTCAACAGCGAACCGTCACAAGAAACAATCAACGGCCCAGAGAGTGTATGGAAAACCACGCTGCTACCATCGTCCAACAGCCCTTGTTGTCGCAAAACATGTGCAGTTGCTAAGGTCCCGTGACCACACAATGTCACTTCAGTATCCGGCGTAAACCAACGCAAACGCCAGTCACTGAGGCTGAGGAATGCCGTTTCAGACACGGCCATTTCGGCAGCGATCGCCTGCATCAACGACACATCCAGCGGTTCATCGGTAATGCACACCCCTGCAGGATTACCTTTAAAAACCTTTCCGGTAAAAGCATCTACCTGATATATAGCTAATTCCATACAATCCTTCCCCTTGAATGCGCCGAACCGATTGTCAAAAGCCACCGCTGCCAGCCAAAGCATTATGTCTTGATTGTCGCATTGACGGAACCTGCTGAAAATCGTTTTGCTGCCACGGCAAACAGCAATTTGATGAACGATTTAAGTTAAAAACTTGTTATCAGTAGCAAAAATATAACCTGCATGTAAACTATTACTACTGACAGTCGGTTACTTATTACGTCTCAACTTTGAGGCAGCCAGAGTATTCATTTGCAGCATCCACAAACAAAAGCGGACTATGAACCGCCACAAGGAAAACTGAAAATTTACTCAACACTGGTTCGCTGGCCAGTGCTGAGTGATTTGCTGCTGATCATCATATGGATGCTATTGTGGAAAATTTCCTCGCTTATGGAATATGCACCACACGCCAGCATTTGGTTCCCTCCAGCAGGACTGACTTTTTCAGCCATTTTATTGCTCGGACTACGCGCCATACCCCCCATTGCGTTTTGCTGTATGGCTGCCACGTTCTGTGAGAATATTGATTACGGCACCCAACTACCGCTGCACCAGTTGCTAGAAATCGGCGCATTGTTCGCGCTCGCTCATATCTCTGCCTATGCTACCGGCGCTTGTCTGTTGAAATTACTGATCAGCCGCCGGGACGATCATCAGCTTCCATCATTACTCTTGGCGTTCACGATTATCGGTCCGTTATCGGCACTATTGGCGAGCTATTTCACCCAGACAGCACTGGTGATCAGTGGTGTGATAGCCGATTCAGCAGCGGGTCATCAGTTGTGGTTGCCGTTATGGGTGGGAGATTTACTGGGGATCCTCGTATTGACCCCATTGCTGATTGGTCTGTTACGCAGGATTTATCCGCGTTATGGCGTTTGGGTCAGTGAACTGGGACTACGACAGGTGGCGGGTTCCGCCTGGGAATTTTTACTGAAACTTGCCACAGCGGCAGTGCTGATGGTGGCTGTGATGTCGCTGACGGCCAGTTTTCAGATCAAAGAACTGGCCTTTGCGATCTTCTTTTTGTGTATTCCGCAAATGTGGATTGTCTACACAGAGACGCCATTACGCAGTGGCATCAGCATCGCACTGATGAGCTTTTTCACGGCCGTATTGGTCAAGTATCTGGCGTTAGGCGAAGATGCGTTGATTTTTCAGTTTTCAATAAGCGTGCTTGCCGCCAGCACCTATTTCGGACTATTGATCCCAGTGCTGGCATCAAGTAATAGCCGCTTGCGAGAGATGACCCGTAAAGACTCACTGACCAATGCCTATTCACGACAACATTTTTTTCAACAAGCGGAGCAGGAGATCCTGCGTGCCCGCTATTATCGACAACCGATTTCAGTCATCGTGTTCGATATCGACTCCTTCAAACAGATCAATGACAGATTTGGTCATACGATCGGTGACTTAGCCTTAATTTCACTGGCTAATTTGGTCAATACCCAGCTACGGCAAGCCGATATGCTGGGACGTTTCGGTGGCGATGAATTTATGTTGTTGTTACCGGGCAGCGATCAGACAGATGCCACAGCTACTGCGGAAAGGCTACGACAGGCGTTGCCACAAATGCGCATCGCCGGGATTAGTCGTCCAATTACCGGTAGTTTTGGCGTTACCGAAATAACCCCCACAGACACCATCAGTTCTGCCTTCGAAAAAGCGGATGCGTTACTGCTCGAGGCCAAACGGCGTGGGCGTAATTTAGTACTGAGTTCCCTTGTAGAACCATCCGTCAATTAGCGCTGTACTACTCCGAGCATTTTAGCCTGTGGCATAATGTCACGTACCGGGCTCGGTCCTATGGAGATCAGGATGCAAATCGTTCGCTGCCGCTATGAAGTTCATGGCGATGCTGTTCAGCAAATCTTTAATTTTGCCATTGCCAATACCACAGCACTTTATGAATATCTGCCACGGGATGAGCAACGCATTGCGCAGTGGTTTGCGGCTAAAGAGCAAGGGAATTGGCCAATCATTGCGGCGGTGGATGAGCAGCAGCAACTGTTGGGATTTGCCAGCTATGGGCCGTTTCGCGGTTTCCCTGCCAACAAATATTCAGTGGAACACTCGGTCTACGTAGCACCGGAGCACTATGGCAATGGCATCGCTACCCGATTGATGCAGCACTTGCTTGAATTAGCACAAGCACAACAATTTCATGCCATGGTGGGTGCGATTGATGCAGATAACGCCGCCAGTATCGCGCTACATGAGAAGCTAGGTTTCCGCCACAGTGGCACACTGCCACAGGTGGCGTTTAAATTTGGACGTTGGCTGGATCTGGCTTTTTACCAATTGCTGTTGCCAACGCCCTCCGTTCCAACTGACGACTAATCCTTCAGCTTATAGCTGACTTCAACGCGATCACTGAAAGTCACTTTGCCATACTGGTAGCTCTGATTTTCAGCACTGTCCATCATTTCTTTGCGACTGACACTGAGCATAGGCACTGGCGTCTGGTCGAAATAGCGAATAGACCAGATGCCATCGAGCTTAGCACCAAATCCGGCCGCTAGATCTTGCGCTTTTTGCTGGGCATCTTTAATTGCTGCATCCCTTGCTTGTTTGCGTAAGGCCGCTTCGTGGCTTGACTTTAAGCTGATCTGTCGCACGCTGTTGATGCCTTCTTGTAACGCTTTATCCAGTACCGGATTTAACTGTTCAAGTGCCAGTTCCAACGTCACAGTACGGCTAGCTTGATAACCTGATAACTGGGGTTCACCGCCTCGTTCTGGATACACATACTGAGGCTGCAGATTCAAATTGGCACTGTTGATATGATCCTTACTGACGCCGGCTTGTTGCAGACGCTCAATAAAAGCTGTCACGGCTTTATCTGCCTGCTTCTTAGCATCTGCGGCTTTATCTGCCTTTATCACCACCGCCACCGTCACTTGAGCTTGGTCGGGATCGGTTTCAATCTGGCTGACACCAACGGTTTCCAGCAACGGCCGTTCCTGCGCCCCCACATCATCTGCCAGACTTAGCATAGGTAACACCAATGCCAACATCATTCCGGGTAACATGGCTTTATTCATCTCAGCGTTCCTTTGACAATTTGATTAGCTCTAAACTAAGCATCACAGCGCCTGTTGGCAAGCGTAATCCGCATATCATTCAGCTGCGCTTCAGGGTATTTTTTAACCACCAGTTCTGTACCTTTTAGCTAGCTGAGGTATAATCGCCGCCACTTTTTGTCCGGCCAAGCCGGTAATCGATTAACTGTATTGCGGAACGCGGATCTTGAAAAACCCTGTAGAAACTTTTGACCCCAAGCAGACCACCACTTTGGATACTCCAGCCAGAACCATTGCGCAAACCGCTGCCGACTCTGACGCAGGCACAGGGGGTAACCGCATTGGTTTTGTCAGCTTGGGCTGCCCCAAAAATCTGGTGGACTCGGAACGCATTCTGACCCAGCTACGCATTGATGGTTATGAGGTTACCAACACCTATGACGATGCCGATCTGGTGATTGTGAACACCTGTGGCTTTATTGATGCTGCGGTAGAGGAGTCGCTGGATGCCATCCGCGAAGCACTGGAAGAAAACGGTAAGGTGCTGGTGACCGGTTGCCTCGGTGCCAAGGAAAACCAGATCCGTGAAGTGCATCCAGATGTACTAGAGATCACCGGGCCTCACAGCTATGAAGCCGTACTGAGTCATGTTCACAAATACGTTCCCAAGCCAGCACATAACCCGTTTACCTCATTGATCCCGCAGACTGGGGTAAAACTGACCCCGAAGCACTATGCCTATCTGAAGATTTCAGAAGGCTGCGATAACCGCTGCACCTTCTGCATTATCCCATCACTACGCGGCGATCTTGACAGCCGCGAGATTGGCAGTGTGCTGGATGAAGCCAAACGTCTTGTAGAAAGTGGTGTGCAAGAGATTCTGGTGGTCAGTCAGGACACCTCCGCCTACGGTAAAGATAAAGCCGGCCGTACTGGTTTCTGGAACGGCATGCCGGTGAAGCAGAATATCACCGAGTTGGCTAAGCAGCTCGGTCACATGGGCGCGTGGATCCGTCTGCACTATGTGTATCCTTACCCATGGGTTGACGAACTTATCCCTTTGATGGCACAAGGTTTAATCCTGCCCTATTTGGATTTGCCACTGCAGCATGCCAGCCCGCGAATTCTTAAGTTAATGAAACGTCCAGGTCGGGTTGATCGGCAGTTGGATGCTATCCGCAAATGGCGCGAAATCTGTCCAGATTTGGTGATCCGTTCTACCTTCATCGTAGGATTTCCAGGTGAAACTGAAGAAGATTTCCAGATGCTGCTGGATTTCCTCAAAGAAGCCCGACTGGACCGCGTTGGTTGCTTCAAATACTCAGAAGTGGAAGGCGCTGCTGCCAACGATTTGGGAGAAACACTGATCAGCGAAGCGGTAAAAGAGGAACGCTACGCCCGCTTCATGGAACTGCAAGCAGACATCAGTGCCGAGCGGTTAGCGAGGTTGGTAGGCCGTGAGTTAGACATTCTGATCGATGATGTGGATGAAGAAGGTGCCATTGGCCGCAGTTATGCTGATGCGCCAGAAATCGATGGCATGGTATTTATCAACGGTGAAACTGAGCTGGAACCGGGTAATGTAGTCAGAGCGTTAATCACTCACTCAGATGAACACGACCTGTGGGCTGAACTGGTGGATATGCCAGATGAGACTGAAGCGGAATAAGTGTTGGTTTTACCGAGGATGCGGCCTGAGGCTACGCGGTTTATCGCTGATTGCAGCTAACACAGCAGCCCATAAAAATCGGAAGGGGCATAGCCCTTGTAAGCTTGCCCCTTCTGGTTGCGTTGTTTGCGTTGAAATGCACCCTTGCCTTTTTTGGCTTTCTCCGTGCGACTGCGAAACAGTTGACTGGTCACCAAAGCTTTAAGGGCATTGTCTTTGATTACGCCGCGCCCCATGTCATGGGCCTGCAGCTCTGCCGGTACTTTTTTACTCATATTGCCTCCAATAATGCACCATCTGTTGGACCGAAAGAAATGTCGGACGTTCAACAGTGCGCAGATTTTATCCTTTATGTCATAAAAATCCAGCGGTTTGCCGCAACGGAAAATTTCGGGTGATGTGGTGACACATGCGACCTTTTTACCCACCATTGTCCTTGGTGCGGTTAAAAATATTCGTTATTTGAGTACATTCCGGGCTGTATTTATACCGCTGCTTGTTTTAAATTGAACTGACAGCTTAAACGATCCATTAGAGATCGCAGGGTTTATTTGCAAAACTGCAAGATACAAACTCAATAAATACAATCTATTGAAGGTTCTCAATTGATGGCCGTTGGCATGAAAGGATTACTGCGCGCAAGCGTATTGCTGTTTTACCCCATCACCCTGTGCTGGTGTCTGCCTGTGTTTGCAGTGCCGGTCAGTATTCCACCACTAATGACTGCCGCAGAAATGCTGATGCAACTTAATCAGCGCTTAG
Source organism: Shewanella sp. 4t3-1-2LB (assembly GCF_017368415.1). Classification (NCBI taxonomy): domain Bacteria; kingdom Pseudomonadati; phylum Pseudomonadota; class Gammaproteobacteria; order Alteromonadales; family Shewanellaceae; genus Shewanella; species Shewanella sp. 4t3-1-2LB. The sequence continues at coordinate 66,783 of NZ_JAFNJD010000004.1, read as the reverse complement.
TACATAGCAAAAATGCACCTGCGACACTCAATCACTGGTGTAACCAGCAACTCAACAACGCCGAAGATCTGCAGATCGTGGTTGATACCAACAGGCAACTGCCACCACCAGCCAATGTCTACCAGTTACTGAAGATTACCCCAGATACTCAACTCAGTTATCTTAAGCAGCGTTTCCTTTGCGGCGGAAAAGTAGTGGCGGTATTTGATCACTGGTTCAGAGCCGATATGCTGACTCCCGCAATGCAGCAGGCGCTGGCAAAAAAAACACTTGCCTTAGGCAGCATCGCCCGTGATGCCGGTTTCTTTCGCCGCAGTCTCAGCAATAATCCACTGTGGCCAGATGAAGGCGCGTTGCCGGTTTTTGTCATGGAACATCTGGCCGTAATTTACCGCAGTGACAACACCCCATTCAGCCTGGTGCAGGAACACTATACCCGGCAGTTGCTACCACGGGCACAACAGCTAGACCCGTACTGAAAAGGTGCCAATTGGCACCTTTTTGTTTGTCAACGCGGCTTAGCTGCCAGCAATTTTCATGCTGTCGAGCAAGATAGCACCAGTGCGGATTGAGGAGCGCATTTCACGATCATTGGCAACCGCCTGAATGTTACGGAACATATCCCGCAGGTTACCAGCGATGGTAATCTCCTCCACCGGATAACAGATTTCACCATTTTCCACATAAAAACCGGCAGCCCCGCGGGAGTAATCCCCAGTGACCGTATTCACCCCTTGGCCCATCACTTCAGTCACCACCAGCCCTTTATCCATGCTACTGATCAGCTCCTGAAAGCTTTTACCGCTGTCCGTTACCGTCCAGTTATAGATGCCCCCGGCGTGGCCAGTATTCTGCATGCCCAGTTTACGGGCAGAGTAGCTAGTCAGCAGATAACTTTGCAACACGCCTTGTTCCACAATAAAGCGATCACGAGTTGCCACGCCTTCACTGTCATAGTTAGCACTGGCAAACCCACCAAGCAGCTTGGGCTGTTCATGGATAGCAAACCACGCAGGGAAAATCGGCTGCCCCAAAGCATCTAGCAGAAAACTGGATTTACGGTAAAGTGTTGAGCCGCTGATAGCGCTGACCAGATGCCCCAATAACCCGGTAGCCACATCGGCAGCGAACAGTACCGGCAGATTGCCAGTCGCCAGTTTACGCCCCCCTAGGCGACTAAGTGTTTTGTCTGCAGCGCTGATACCAACCTTATCTGCTGCCAGCATCGCATCAAACTGCCGTGCCACGGTGTAATCGTAATCACGCTGCATATCACCGTTATCATCACTGCCAATGACCACACAACTGAGGCTGTAACGACTGCTGCAATACCCTTGCAAAAAGCCGTGACTGTTACCGTAAACGCGCACGCTGTTATGGGCATTAGCCGAGGCACCATCTGAATTAGTAACGCGCTTGTCACGGCCCAAAGCGGCAGCTTCCGCAGCAATGGCCAATTGTGCCAGTTCTTCTGGGGTGGTATGTCGCGGGTGATACAGTTGCAAATCTGGAAATTCGGTCGCCATCAGCGACTTTTCTGCTAAGCCAGAAGCCGGATCTTCGCTGGTATAACGGGCAATACTGTCGGCAGCTCTCACCGCTTCGCGAATCGCATCGGCGGATAAATCCGAGGTGGAGGAATTGCCCTTGCAACCATCACGATAGACGGTAATACCAAGAGCACCATCTTTATTAAATTCAACGGTTTCCACTTCCTGTAACCGCGAGGAAACACTCAAGCCCTGTTGTTTACTGATTGCCACCTCAGCAGCATTCACCCCGAGCCCTTGGGCAAACTCCAACGCCATGGCTACGGCATCTTGCAGGGCTGGCAACTCACCATCAATAAAATTTGCAGACACAACGATACTCTTCTTTAAAGACGTGTGGCCTAGCATAACAAACACCACTGACATTCGCAGCGCAAACTGGGCAACCTACGGTAAAAATCCGTCACAAGACGTGCATCAGCGACAATGTTACAATTACCTTCAGTAGCCATATAGATATGTGAGTACCATGAAAATCGTTGATGACTCCGAAAAAATGAAGCAGCCCTACGATGATGACGAGAATTACGTCAGTAAATCTGCCCTCAAGCGCGAAAGCACTGCGGCACAAGAGTTGGGGAAACAGCTACTGGGATTGAGCAAAGGGCAGTTGGAACGTATCCCGCTGGATGAAAATTTGCTGGACGCGCTGGCGTTAGCCAAACGCATTAAAGACAACACAGATTCTTATCGGCGCCAAATTCAGTACATTGGACGGCTGATGCGAGATGCCGATCTGGATGCGATTAAAGCCGCCCTAGATAAAGTGTTAAATCGCGCCAACCTAGTGACAGCCCAAGCCCAAATCACTGAAAAATTGCGAGACAAACTGCTGGCAGAAGGTGATGAAGCTATCCAGCAATTGCTGGATGAACAACCGCATCTGGATAGACAAAAACTCAGGCAGCTGGTGCGTCAGGCCAAGAAAGAGCTAGAAAAAGCGCCCGAATCAAAATCTGCGCGAGATCTGTTTCAGTATCTACGTCAGGAAATCGAATAGAAAAACGCCGGCAACTTGCCGGCGTTTTTCTGCTTAATCGACTCACCCCATGAACCATCAACATTCGTACGTTGTCACGTCAAAGTAACGCACTGATTTTCCGTGAAAATTAGAATTAGCATTGGGATTTAACTTGCTCATACAGTATGCAAGGGTTTACGCCAACAGCCACCTCACACTGACACCACTTAGTGCCCATCAGGCTTAACCACAAAATAGTCTCAACTCGAATGGTTGCGCAAATTTTACCCACAGGGTCGTCATTGAGGGTTAAACCTCAATTATCAGATTGATATCACATAACATTGTGTTCATTGACTATCAAAAATTCAAAAACTGTGTAATAACTAATCAGTAACTTCTTTTTTGTTAGCTACCTAGCAGTGTGTTGATTAGCCTATGATTCTATCTGAAGAGGGTCTTACTGTGCGTCAAAATAATTCTGATACCAAACCTGTAGCTAAGATCCAAACTTCGACATCTGCTGCGCTTAGTCGACGTGTTGTGGAACAGCAAGCTGCAGAGGTGAGCACTGAAACCGATGCGTGTACATTAGCCGCTCCCACTCCAGAGAGTGAGCCAACACATTTCCATACCCCCACTGATTTTGACTTTGATTTCTATTACACACAGCCCGACATTTCCCGAATTCTGCAGAACCTTAAAAAGTTTCAAGCACAAATCTCCCCACAAGTAGATGGCAATGTCGAAAAACAAAACCAAATGCAGGCGTTCCCATCTATCTGCTTGATTGGTCTTGGCCGTTGCGGCTCCAATATTGCAACTGACGTAGCATTGTTGGTGCATGGTGCCCGTAATTTTTATCTTAATGAATTTCTGAAAACAGAAGAAGCAAACGCCAAAAAAATTGAAAAATCAAAATCTTTTAGTGGTGGCTGGCTACAACGAGGCTTGAAACTTCATGGTACTGGGGCTAAGCCAGTATTTCTGATTGAACCGTTGGTGATGCTGGGCGATTTGGACAAAGATATTGAAGGGCGAGTACGTTATTCCTCTAATGGTCGCGGCCAATTGCTGGAGGATTATCATAAGCTGAAAATCATGAACTTCAGTGAAGTCCATGCCGGTGGTGCCGGTAATGCACCCATTCTTGGTCAGTATCTGGCCAAAATTATTCTGAATAAAGATACTGAGCATTTCAGTAACGCCGACTGGCCGTTCATTCACTCTTATCTGGTCGATTCCTGTGGTATCAGAGCCAACCAATCAAGACTGTATTTTTATATTTTCAGTGCTGGGGGTGGTACGGGTTCTGGCATGGCATCCGAATTCGGACTGGCGCAACAAAGCTCTTATATCCGCAAGACCTTTGATATACGGCCAGAATCTGATGTGGATGGGCAGAATCAATCATTTGTTTTTGAACCGATTTTCACCAGTGGCATCTGTATTTTACCAACAATTTCCGCCTCGCCAGATATGTCTGAAGCGCTACATATCAACGCTGGCCGACTGTTATGTAAGTACCTGGCGGAAGAGTGGAATTTCTCTTACAACCCAGAAAACATCAATGATGAGAGCTATGACGTGACACAACGCGTCCGGCCATGGAATGCCATGATGTTGATATCTAACGATATCATGAGTTATGCCGAACAAAGCAATGAAGACAACAGCCGTTATATTGATGTCAATTCAATGGAAAAATATGCCAATCAATATATCAGCCAGCAAATTTTCAACATTCTTAGTGCTCAGGCAGTCACCTCAGATTATGACGAGAATTACTTCCGCCGCGCAGGTATCAACATTGGAGAAACTATTCGTCTGGACGCCAACGATCTCTTTATGAGTCTGGCGGGACCTGTCGCAACGGCTTATGCGGAATCCGTCGTGCCCGACAACTCAACTGTCACCGAGGGACGGCGCTTATTTGAACATGACAAATCACGATTAGATATTGACGATCTATTCTGCCGCTCAATCGACTTACCCCATTTCAATAATAAAACCCAGGCGATCGAAGGGATCAGTTTATTACCCATTGCCGCAGCTCAATACCGTGAAGCATTGGCGAAATATCGCGAAACCGGATTCAATGCCGATCATCTAAAAAATCTGTGTTTTTTCAATAGTTGCTCATCAGTGGTATGTATTGTGTCCTTGCCGAAGGATTACAAACTCTCCTATGTGGATTTAAATAAACTTAAAACCCACCTTAATAATCTGTTTCCTAACACCACGCTCAAACGTTATGCACTGGTCATTGGTGCTTCGGCTAATTTGTCATTAACCACATTAATTGCCAAGAGTCCGTGTATGAGTGATGACTTCCTGACCTTGATTGTGGCCTATATCAAGCGCTGTTTTGCACGTACAGAATACCGCTATGGCGATATGCTGGAAGAGGCAGTGTTAGAATGTATCCGCCAACCCGAATTTGACGATCAACGTTTAGACGAGATGTTAGATGAATTTGAAAATCCTGCAAAAATCCTTGATACCAATTGGCACGCGATAAAACCGATGTACGAAAAGAAATACCGTGAACTTATCCGCGATGCCAATAAATTTATCTCCATCAACGATATTCGTCTTAATCGTGAAGCGGTAAAAAATGCTATTAAATATCTCAGGGAAATCTATCGTCACCGCGTGAGTAAAACAAAAATTGTCAGTCTTAATAATTATGCTGCGGCAAAGATAAAGACTGAAACACCTGAATAGCAGGCAGATATGCGCGAGAAACAACAAGCCGGAGTAATGACCGGCTTGTTTTTTATCTGTAGGCGGTAGGGTAAGCAGACATCAGATAGGTAATTGCTGCATACGGCGTTTCACACCCCACCATGCCAAAGGCAGATAAAATAGCAGTAAGCCCCATAACTGTAGCCATCGAGGTTGTACTTGGCTCCAATCTGCGCCCATCTGATTGAGCTGCAGCATGCCCATAATGCCAGGCACCGCAGGCACCAGTTGTGATAACCACACCAACGGTTGCGGAATAAGTGTCAATGGCCAGACAAAACCACTGACAAACAAGATCGGCATGGAAGATAACAGCAATACCTGCGTTGGCAGATCGCGGCGATGAAACAACGTACTGAAAGCCACGCCACAGCAGGCCGTCGCCAACAGAAATGGTAGCATCAGCAGCAACACTTGACCGAGCGAGGCAAGCAAACCGACACCATACAAGTAGTAACACCAGCCGATATAAAAGGCACTGAAAAAGCAATACAGCAGCGTGAAAGTGCCAATACGACATAACACTATGCCAAGTGGACTTAGCTGGTGCCAGTAACCTGACTGCTGCCACTGTCCAGCCCCTAAAATACCGGTGCCAATCAGCAGCGTCTGATGCAAAATCAATAAAAACAGTCCAGGGATCACATAAGCCGGATAACCAAGTCCTTGGTTAAATACCGGTACCGCATTCAGCGATATCGCATCCAAGCTTTGCTCGGCTTTGGTAGGGTTCATCCCTTGCGCCAACATACCGCGTAACTGGATGTTATGACCAATATCCAAGCCTGCCTGCGTCAACCCCTGTACTACAGCCGAATAGATCAGGAAGTAACTGGCATCGCCGCCATAGCCTAGGGTAACTTGCTTGCCACGCAGCAACTTATGTCGAAAATCTTCTGGGATCACTAACATACTGCTGGCACGACCGTCCACCAGCCACTGGCGTGCCTCATCCATGGTAGCGGCGTAACCTGTTACACTGATCCCCGGATTCGCATCGGCATAGCGGATCATCTGCCGCGATAGCGAAGAATGATCCAAGTCCACCACCACCAGCGCCTGAGCGGTTGGTACATTATTCAGATAAGGGGACGGATACAAAATTGCATAGAAACTAATGCCACCAAACAAGGTCAAGGCAATCGCTCGGTCTTTAACCACCGACAGCAAATCCAGCCATATCCAGCGCCAGCAACTCATAGCAACGCTCCCGAGGCTTGGCGTTCAGGCTGCAACGCCCGACCATAACGCCGCGCAAAATACCAAGCAGGCAGCAATAACAATAAAAAGCCAAGATAGTTGGTACTTTGCAGCAACACGGTCGTCAATCCTAAACCATGGTTGACGATGGCAATATGGGTTTCGATGTAATGGCTAGAAGGAATTAGCGCTCGCCACCACTGAGCTAGTAGCGGCATATTTGACGTTGGGAAGGTAACGCCCATAAACGCAAAGGCTGGCGCAAATAGCCCGGTACACATACTGATGACACGGGCACTATCAGCTATCACAAAAAACATCGCCTGCACCCACAACCAAACCGCAATCAGCATTATCAGTTGCGCCGGTATTAACCACAACAGACTTCCAGCAATCGGCAAACCGATATAGCCGTACATCATCACTAACAGCAACACCCCCTGCAGCAACATCAGCGGGGTATAGAACAGAAATTTCGCCAGCAACACCCGCGACAGCCCCAACCGATAACAGTCCGCCAACGATTGTTCTCTCAGCTCGCGATTAAGGCTATTCGCGTAACTAAGCATGGCAACCAACTGCCACAGGGCTATCAGCATCGGTGGCACTAGAAAACCCACATAATTCATATTACGGTTGAACAGCGCGGTGCTTTGGGCCGCCACCGGCGTCAATCGCACCTCAACCTGCGCGGGGTTCACCCCCGCCGCGAGTTGTTTCACTCTGGCAATCTGCTTCAGACCATCCGCCAGCGTTAACTGCAACTGGCTGGATAACAGCTTACCCACCAGCAGAAACTGGCCGTTATAACGCACGTCAATGGAGGGTTTGTGTCCGGTCAATAAATCGCGTTTCAACGCATATGGTAGCCTCACCACGGCAAACACTTCACCATTGCGCATGGCAGCAACCGCCTGTTGTAAATCAGTATAAGCTATTGGCTCGGCTACCGAATTGGCATCAATGTAACGACCCAACTCGCGGCTAACGCTGGAATGATCTTCATCCACAATGGCGACGGGCAGTTGCCGTGGCAAGGCCGCAGAAAACAACCACCAGAGAAATAGAAAACCCAGAAGTGGTACATAGCTTATCAGGGCCAACTGCCAGCCATCGCGCTGCAGGGCATGGAATTCCCGTTGCAGCAATTGCCACATTACTTATCTCCGGCCAACAACACTGACATGCCAACGCGCAGATCGGGGATCGGTTGAGTGGGACGCAGCTCAACTTCAAAGGTACGCATATCAAAATCGTGACCACTTTCAGTGGCACGCCAAGTCGCAAAATCCCCCATGACGCTGATATAACTCACTTGGTATTCATAATCTTTACCCAGCGCCGGGATGTGCAAGCGCGTTTTATCACCTTTATGGAACTGTGCTAACTGATCCTCGCGCACTTGGAACACCGCCCAACTGTCACTCATATCTACCAGCGTTACCACCGGGAAACCGGTAGGCGCCAGTTCGCCAGCTTGAAGCAATACATCGGTAATTTCACCAGACTTGGGCGCCTTCATCTGACTGTCAGCCAGCACCGCGTTGACTTCTTGCACCGCCCCCGCTGCCCGTTTGGCATTTCCTGCTGCGGCCGCTTTTTGTTCATCTCGCGCACCTTCTGCCGCCATATCGTACATGGCTTTGGCAGCTTGCTCGGTATATTTAGCGGCTTGCCATTGCGTAAAAGCTTCGTCGCGTTTTTGTCTTGCTAACACCCCACCACTGAACAGATTTTCGATGCGATCGTAAGTAGTTTTCGCCAGTTCGCTGGCGGCCTTGGCCTTGAGCCACTGTTCTTTCGCCGCCGCAATCTGTTGCTTACGGGCTCCGTTATCCGCTTCCTGCTGCATCGCTTTGGCTGCATCCAAAGCGCCGCTGGCCTGCGTCAGTTTAGCGTTGAGTTCAGGGCTATCAATAGCAAACAGCAGATCGCCAGCAGCCACTTCATCACCTTTACGCACCAGTACCTGCTCCACTCGACCGGCGACCTTAGAGGACACATTGTATTCGCGCGCTTCCACCTGCCCTTGCAACAGGTGCGGTTTGGGGCTGTAGGCGAGGATCAGTCCATAAATCAGCGCGACTGCCACTGCCGCCAGTGTCACTGTTGCCAGTAATGGATTAACCCGCATGACCTGTCTCCTGCTGCTTACTGTGTCCAATAAATTCATCCAGTTGTCCACTGACCGCCATCAAACGGGCATAAGCCTGCAGATAACGATAATGCGCCGCCAGCGCCTTGGTTTTCACGGCGCTGAGTTTGATTTCAGCATCCACCCGTTCCAGCGAGGTGGACAATCCTTGACTGAAAGCCAGCTCTCGCAGTTTGAGATTTTCTTCCGCCAAGTCTTTGGAGCTTTCGAGGGCGCTTATCTCTTCCTGTGCCTGTAGCATCTGCCGATAACTCTGATCGACCAGCAAACTCAAGTCCTGCGTGGTTTGTGCTTTGGTATAACGCGCCTGCAGGAGGGCACTTTTAGCCGCCTGCACCTTACCGCTACGACCATCACGGGTGATCAGCGGGACTTTCACGCCAACGCCAACCATCCAGTCTGGTGTCATCTGCGACAATAACGAGTCATCTTCATAAAGGGTGTAATTGCCATAGAGGTATACTGTGGGCTGATACTTACCGTTTTCCAAATCGATAAGTCCTTTGGCTTGCTGCTCTTTGGCATTGAGCAACTTCAGCGCAGGATGTTGTTTCAGTGTCAGCTCTGTCAGTTGTGGTAGGGAAAGCGGATTCGACAACACGAACATTGGCGAGCTGATACTAGCATCAGCGTCATGCAGTAACCGCGACAGGGCAATATGCGCCATCTCATACTGACGTTTGGCGCTGCCAAGAGTAACCTCGGCATCATCCAGCGCAACCCGGGCATTCAGGCGCTCCACTTTGGCAATTTGGCCTTGCTGTTCCAGTTGCAATGCATGGTGATAGTGCTGCTGTAGAGAATCCACCAACTGCTGCTGGGTTTGCACCAGTGCCGCGGTCACACTCACGGCGTAATACCGGTCTACCAGCGTGGTAAACAGCTCACGCCGACTCAATTCCTGCTGTTGCTGCTCTTCAGCCACTTTGGCTTTTTGGATCCCCTGCGCCGCGGTGATCTGCCCACCGGTATAGATGGGCCACATCGCCTGCAAACTGGCGCTGAAAATATCCTGTTCAGTAAATGGCGTAACGAACATGGAACCGGGGATAGAGCCGAGAAGCGCCGCGTATTGTGCCGGTAATGTTGTCACATCCAGCGATGCTAGGGGATTAAGCTTGCGCAAATCCAGCTCCAACGGCTGTTCCATGCGGGTGTAGCTACCGTTGATGCTAAGGGAAGGTAGATATAAATCTCTGGCAGCGTCTCGTTCAGCCTCGGCCCGATGCAGTTGCTGATTATCAGCCGCCAGCTTATCGCTGACATTAAGCAGTCGCTGCCACGCACTGTCAAAGCTGAAATCTTCAGCAAAAACCGAAGGCAGCGCTAATGGCCACAGCAACAACCATATGAATCGCAGTCTTTTCATTCACACCTCTAGAGTAAAAACTCTAATTCCTTGTCGAATGATAACATTTACGCTTTTACCTTGCTACCAACTAACAGCACACCGATTAAGCGGTGCCACCTACCGTGAGCCGATCCAACTTCAACGTTGGCTGACCAACCCCCACAGGCACACTCTGTCCATCTTTGCCACAGACACCGACGCCCTTATCCAGTGACAGATCATTGCCCACCATGGAGATCTGTCCCATGGCTTCTGGGCCATTGCCGATAAGTGTGGCGCCTTTGATGGCTTGAGTGATTTCACCTTTTTCGATGAGGTAAGCCTCTGAAGCTGAAAACACAAACTTACCCGACGTGATATCGACCTGACCGCCGCCAAAATTGGGCGCGTAAATGCCCTTATCTACAGAGCGGATGATTGCTGTTGGATCTGACTCGCCAGCCAACATGTAGGTGTTGGTCATACGCGGCATCGGCAAATTCGCATAAGACTCACGACGACCATTACCGGTTGGTTGCTGTCCCATCAGCCGGGCATTCAGTTTGTCCTGCATGTAACCTTTCAAAATACCGTTTTCAATCAATACAGTACGGTGAGTTGGTGTGCCTTCATCATCAATCGTGAGTGAGCCGCGACGATTGGCAATGGTGCCATCATCTACTACCGTGACTAACGGTGATGCCACCTGTTGGCCGATGCGGCCGCTGAAAGCGCTGCTACCTTTACGGTTAAAATCGCCTTCTAGGCCGTGGCCCACGGCTTCATGCAGTAATACACCCGGCCAGCCTGGGCCAAGCACCACTGGCATTTCACCCGCAGGAGCATCCACGGCATTAAGATTAACCTGCGCCTGGCGTACCGCTTCGCGCGCGAATGCAAAACACACGGGCAAACCGTCATCGCCACTAAGCATTAACGCATTGTAGTCATGACGGCCACCACCACCAGAGCCACCGCGTTCACGTCGACCATTTTCTTCCAGGATCACCGAGCAGTTAAAGCGCACCAATGGCCGAATATCTGCGGCCAAAGTGCCATCGCTGGCGGCAACCAAGATCTCTTCGTAAACCCCGGACAGACTGATCACCACCTGGATAATTCGCGGGTCCAAGCTACGTACATAGGCATCTGCCTGCTTCAGTAGCTGAATCTTGGGCGCTTCTGTCATCGCCGCAATCGGGTCTTCGCTCTGGTACAACGGCTTCACACCACGCCGCTTCCAAGCGTGTACCTTACCTTTGCCGCCACTTTGCGCAATGCCGCGAGCGGCCTCCACTGAGGCATTCAGTGCTGCGGGAGTGATATCGTCAGCATAGGCAAACCCGGTTTTTTCACCAGTAATCGCCCGCACGCCCACACCACGTTCGATGTGGAAACTACCCTCTTTGATGATGCCATCTTCCAGTACCCAAGATTCATGGCGGCTGCCTTGAAAATAAAGATCCGCAAAATCGACCTGATGTCGGTGAATACGCTCAAGATAGCGGTGCAGGTCTTCCAATGTAAGGCCCTGCTGCAGCAAACTTTGTCCCACTTGGGTTAACAATGACATGTATGCTCTCTCAATGGGCCTCGGCCCGTATAACTGGTTAATGCTTGGCTGGCGGCAACAATACCGGCAGCGAAAATCGATTGTGTTGTGCCACCGGCATGTGACTGCGGATCTTGTGCAGTTCGTCCAAATCCAGTCGTGCCTGCAACCAACCTGTGCCTTCTGGTAACTGTTCCATAATCTGCCCCCAAGGGTCGACTATCATGCTTTGGCCCCAGGTTTCGCGACCGCCTTGGTTATGGCAGCCCCATTGCGCGGCGGCCAGGACGTAACACTGGGTTTCAATCGCTCGCGCCCGCAACAATACCTCCCAATGAGCCGCGCCGGTCACTTGGGTGAAAGCGGCTGGCACCAGTATGATCTGCGCGCCCGCCTGGCGCAATGCCCGGTAAAGATCAGGGAAACGCAAATCGTAGCATACCGACAGCCCGATACGACCAAATGGCGTGTCAACTACGCTGAGGTGATTGCCGGGGCAGAAAGCATCGCTTTCGCGGTAATGACGGGTATTATCACTGACATCGACGTCAAACAGATGCAGTTTGTCATAGTTACCTAACACTCGTCCTTTATCGTCAAACAGGTAAGTACGGCTATAAACCCGTCCATCGCCACTGGCTACCGGAATGGTACCTGCCGCCAGATACACCTGATGTTGTACTGCTAACGCAGATAATTGCTGCTGCAACGGCGTTTCATCACCGTTGCCAGCATAAGCCAACTGTTCACCTTCATGACCACCGAACAATAAGGCGCACTCAGGCAGCACTACCAATTGCAATTCGCCGGGAATACGCGGCAACTGCTCAAGCTGCGCGCTGATAAACGCTAAATTCTCTGCTGGCTTGCGGCTGCTCTGACACTGAAGAAGATTTACCTGCATCGGCGGGTTCCTCTGGGGGCTTTTGGGTCGGTTCGGATGTTTTAGGTGCTGTGGGATTTGCGCCGTTTTGTTTCTCAGCCTTCTCCGGTTGCGCTTTAGTGGCGGCATCCGCCGGCGACATTACAGGCGGCGTAGTAACAGATGCATCGGTAGCCGGGGGCACGACGGTAGTAGCCGTTGTCGGCCCCCGTGGTTCTGTCGCGGCGGCACCATTGCCAGCAGGCTGTTCAGACGCTGGCAAAGCACTTTTAGGAATTTCAATCTCTTTGCTCTTTCGCTCCAACTCTTCCAGCTTAGGTTCTGACATGGTACCAGTGAGGCGGAAGCGAATTTCTGAAATAACCTCAATGACCGGCTCCAGCACCTTGGTTAACGCAAAGGCGCCTATGCCCATCGTCCAAGCGCTGGTACTGAGCAAAACCACGGTCGGCACACTGGATGCCAGCTTGGGCGCAAAGCGGATGTCGTAGTTGAGGCTTTCGGTATTAAGGTCAGTATAACCGCGGACTTTCATGTTGCCGGCGATGGCATCCATTTCAGTATTGGTGGTTTTGACCATGCCGTCATCGATGTGTAAATCGCCACCAAAACTATTGAAATACAAACCTTTACCAAATACATCTGAAAAATCCAGCGACAATTTACGCAGCAGTGAATCAAGGCTGAACAGCGAGAAAATGCGTGCACCTTTATCACTGATCTGCTCCATGTGACCTTTACCTAACTCAAAGTGCACATCGCCGTTTAACGTCGGCAGATTGAAAGCTGTCGGGCCGCCGCGCCAATCAAGTGTCGCGTTAAGTTTTAGCGGTGATTCCTTAACCCCTGGGTTGCTATCAAACAACTGCGCCAATTGTTCAAAATCAGGCGAGTCTATGTTGAAACTCACCTTAGTTTGATTGGCGCCATCAGTAGACAACCAATCCCCTTGACCTTCCAGTTTGCCTTGTGGGGCAGACACCGATAAGGTCTGAATATGATAACCACGCAGCGCTGGAGCACTCTGCAACACCAAGTGACCCAACGCGATATTCTGGAAACGGAAATCATCCACATCCACCGCCAGTGGCGGCAAGTCATCCGGTTGTTGTGTCGCGGTCTTTTCGGCAATATCGGCCGCACTGCCAATTGGTTTTAGTGGGTTCAGATACAAACGAGACGCTTTGAGTTTCAGTCCTTGCCGATACCAGTCAGGGAAGATCTCCACGCTGCCAGAAAACTCTGGCGACAACCCTTCAAACTGCCACGACTGCCCGGTTGGATGAGCAGTCATCTGCAATTGGGTGAATCTTTGCCCCAATAGGCTGAGGTCGTTGATGTTGGCCTGAATGCCTTTGAGTTCCGGGAAAAAACTGCCATCGACAGTGTTTTGAACAGCGCTTTGCGGGTCACGCGGCAACTCAGCCGTGGATGGTGGCGTCTGCGGCACAGTTGTCGCAGGTTTGGCTGGCGCGGCATTGGTAAAAGCGGTAATCACCGGCAACCACTGGTCAAAATCGGCATGGTCTAAATCCAGCCGCAGTTGACCACCATCTTTCACTAATTGATCACCGCTACGGAATAACCGACCTAACAGCAAATCGTAATGCTTCAAACGATCATCGGAGTCTGCCGTAAAGCCACCCCAGAACTCTGCCTTGTCACCCGCCTTAATCCCTAAAGAAGCTTGCTGATCATCACCTAGCAGTTCTGCCTGCAACGTCAACGGCGCTCCTTTAGCTTTAGCAAACGGTGCAGGTAATGACAGCGCGGTATTGGTCAAATCGGCATCCACATTGGCCTGTAGCGTGTAGCCGCTACCATCAAAAATCAGTTGCAGGGCGCCATTCCAACTGCTGCTACCCTGATAAAAAGGTGTCAGCGGATTTTCCAATTCTGGCGGCAGACGCGATAATTGCCAGTTACCTTTAGCATGCACATTGACCGCAAATTTATCGTTCTGATCCCCGGTGGTGAAGTCGATGCTAGTGGGCTGTCCGTACAGCAAGGCATTGATCTCTTGCGCCGTCACCACCTCGTTATGAAAACTGACAGTGCCATTAACTTTATTGAGTTTTATCCCTGGCTTACGGATATACACGGGAGTATCGCGGAAATTGACCGTTCCCTGAATATCCGGTTCGACACCCGCATATAACGGAATATCCAGTTGCAACTTGCCTTCCACTGTATCCTGGATTTTTACAGTATCCAGAGTCGTGCCAACACTGTCTTTAAGGGGCGACTGCTGCATCACCGCTGCAATATCCCAGCCCTTGGCGGCAATACTAGCATCGACCAACAGGTGACTGTGCGATTCCAGACTGGGAATGATCACGTTGGCACCACTGATATCCACGTTCAGCAGTTTTCCGGTCAGCAGCTTGAGTTCCATCCGCGCATTGTCAAATAACCCGTCGAGCTTTAGCCCTTTGACCATGGGCCAGTCTGGCTGAAATGCAAACTGCGCTTCATTCATAGTGAAGCCAGCCTGGAATACACCGTTATGTGCCGCAAAAGGAAACTCATTGAGCGCCCCTCGCCACACCACCGCCGCATTTTCACTGTGGCCAGTATTCAATGCCTGTTCCAGATACTGGCTCAGATCTTCACCCATTTGCCGACGCGGGAAATAACGCCCGGCGTTATTGGCATCATGCAACTGTACTGAAGCCGCCAACGCCATGCTAGGTTCATCGTGTAAATCCAGCCGCAATGCGGTATCAAACTGTAAATCGTCGTTACTCGCTTGCAGTTCTGACACAAACAACTGCATAGTGTTGCTGTCAAAGCCTATCGAAAACGCCGATATATCAAATGCTAATGGTGCCTTAAATTCTTTCGGGATATCTACCTGGTAATGCTGAGCGGGTAAAGCGGCGCTCAAATAGCCAGCGCGCCACCCCAGACGCAAATCGACGGGCGTCATCCCCGGCAATTCCCCTGCCGCATGCCACGCCAGTCCGTGCACCGGCAACGCCGCTTGCCAGTCTTTATCGGCACCACGATAAATTTGCAACGGTCCGAACTCACCCTGCGGCTGCATTAGTAGCAATTGCTGCAACTGTTCGCGCTCAATGCCAGGAAGTATCGGTAATAGCGGGGTCAATTGCTGCAATTTAATGCTGCTCATACTGCCGAATAGTTGCTGCTGTTGTTTACGTAACTGAACTTGCAACGGTTGCCACGGCTGACCATTTGACTGCAACTGCATATCCTGGCTCTGCAACTGCCAGCCATCTGGCTGCGGTTGCCAACTGATACTTCCGCCATCAATGGCAAAACGTTGTGACTGTTTATCCAGTGACCATTGGAACCAAGAGGGACTAAAACGGATCAATCCGGAACGCAAGGAACGCTGGGCAAATTCCACCCAGCCCTCTAAGTTGAGCACCCCCTCTAACGGAATGTCGGCCAAACTCGGTTGCGCTTTGTTCTGTTCAGAAGCCCAACGCCCAATATCCAGAGATTGTGCCTGCACATAAGCCTGACCACTTATGCTATCGGGTTTATACCCATCGCCGCTGAGATCAATACGCAGAGTAAGATGCTGTTGTGCCTGCTGCGAGTCATCAAGATATAACGCCCCACTGCCCTGATGTATCTCGCCATGATTTAACCAACGCAGATTGCCGATATGGATCGGGCGATAATGAATATCGCGCGACAGCAACTGTACCGTGGCATCGCCAACAGAAAAGCGTTCCAACTGTTCCAGCAACAGTGCATACAACCAGTCCATATTACTGCCGGCGCCTTGATGACCAGTTGCCGCGGTATCGGGGGGATTTAACTGATCCAGATCCAGCGCCAGTTGCACCCCATTAAAAATGACGTTCTCTACTTGAGGTTTGGCGGTCAGCAGGGTTTCCCAGAAATCCAGTTTTACCTGTACGTTCTGCACAACCAATGTTACCGGCAAGTGTTCCTGCTTGGGCAGTACCAGTCGCTCCACCGTCAGCGATGGCCCATAGGCCTGCCAGTGTGCCGAGAGTTGCCCCACTTCGACCCGCACCCCATAGTGCTGCTCGATGTAGCTGGTCAGTTCCTGACGCACTTGGTCTAACTGCGGTAACAAGCCGCGGATCAGACTCACCAACAAAGCAAACAGCAGCAGTGATACCGCCAGCAATTGCCAACAGAAGCGGCCAATTTTAGAGGGGCTAACGCGAAAATTCACTACACCATCACCACGTCGTATTTGCTCTGCACATACATAGGCTCGCACTGAATGCGCACCCGTTTGCCGATATAGACTTCCAGTTCGGCGACTGAATGCGCTTCATCTGCCGCTAACACTTCATAGACAGCGGGCGCACAGTAAATCAAGAATTCATCGGCCTGATAAGTGCGGTTGAGGCGAATAATTTCCCGGAAAATTTCATAAGAGACCGTTTCCACCGTCTTCATGGTACCCGTACCGCGGCAAGCGGGACATTCGCCACACAGCACGTGTTCCAGACTCTCACGGGTACGTTTGCGGGTCATCTCTACTAGCCCAAGGCCGGAAAACCCGGAAATATTGGTTTTCACCCGGTCAGCACTCAGCGCGGCGGTCAGGCTGTTGAGTACCCGTTGCTTGTGCTCTTCTTTCAGCATGTCGATAAAATCAATAATGATGATACCGCCAAGGTTACGCAGCCGCAGCTGACGGGCGATGGCTTGAGTGGCCTCAAGATTGGTATTGAAGATGGTTTCTTCCAGATTACGGTGACCGACAAAGCCACCGGTATTGATATCCACCGTGGTCATAGCTTCCGTTTGGTCAATGATCAGATATCCGCCAGACTTAAGCTCAACTTTCCGCTCCAGCGCCCGTTGGATTTCATTTTCCACATCATACAGATCAAAAATGGCAGCCGGACCAGTGTAATGCTCAATCTTGGCCGCGACATCGGGCATAAATTCTTGAGCAAATTGTAGTAACTCTTCATAGGTACTTTGTGAATCGACTTGGATAGAGTCTAATTCCACACCAACAAAATCCCGCACTATTCGCACCGGCAGCGCTAAATCTTGGTATAACAAGGTCGCGCCCTGACGTTTGCGACGCTCGCTGACTTTAGCCCACACCCGCCGTAAAAACGCGGCATCCTGCGCCAATTCTTCAGCGCCGACACCTTCAGCGGCAGTACGAATGATAAAGCCACCGTCATCATCCACGAATGGTAAAGTGATTTCTTTCAGTCGTGCCCGTTCTTCCTCAGATTCAATGCGTTGAGAAACACCAACGTGGCTGGAACCCGGCATAAACACTAAATAGCGGGAAGGTAAGGTAATATCGGTAGTTAAGCGAGCGCCCTTGGTACCCAGCGGATCTTTCACCACCTGAACGATAATATCCTGCCCCTGACGTACCAGTTCGGCAATATTACGTACCACAAAATTGCCTTTTTCGGCGTCAGCCACACATTCGGTGTGGGGAAAAATGTCCGAGGCATGCAAAAAGGCAGCTTTATCCAAGCCAATATCGACAAAGGCCGCCTGCATTCCCGGCAGTACTCGGCTGATTTTTCCTTTATAGATATTGCCCACCAAACCACGCTTCATGCGACGTTCAATGTGGACTTCCTGCAGGACGCCATGTTCCACCAGCGCCACTCTGGCTTCTGTCGGTGTCACATTGATCAGCAGTTCCGATCCCAGTTTTCCGGGAACCCTGTGGTTGGCTGTGCCGCTGTGTCTCACGTTAGACCCTTTAATGAATGCCGATAGGATGATTTTATCCACAGAAGGCGGGGAAATCTGCCAGAAATTGCGATTTTATGTCAACGCAACGCTACAACAGCTGCATCTTTTGTAACAGGATTCTGGTTTCCACTAATGGCAGGCCAACAACCGCAGAGTAACTGCCATTGATACGGCTGATAAAACTGCCGCCGAGCCCCTGTATACCATAGGCACCGGCTTTATCCATTGGTTCCCCACTGGCAACATAGGCCGTTATCTGGACATCATTCATAGGGCAAAAAGTGACGTCAGTCGCCACCAACACTGATTCGCAATGATTACCGTCAGTCACCGCAACCGCGGTCATGACCTTATGACTGCGGCCACTGAGCCGCTGCAACATGGCGCTGGCAGACGCCGCATCTACAGGTTTCCCTAGGATCTCGTCATCCACGACCACTATGGTATCGGCACCGAGAGCAATGCTCTCAGGACGGTGCCAGCGACTATGCCCTGCGGCCGCTTTTTCACGCGCCAAACGATTAACATAGGTCGCGGCCGCTTCTCCATGATGCCGTGTTTCATCGATATCGGTTGCCAATATTTCAAACGAAAAACTGGGCATTCCTAGCCCCAACTGCGCCAACAGTTCACGGCGACGCGGCGAAGCTGAAGCCAACAACAACTGTTTCATTATTTGACCTTGTAACGGCGCCTTAGACGGCGCAACAACCAGTAAATCCACGGCCAGATCACTGTTCCAGAAAGCACTGGCAACAGTTGCTGAACCTGAAATTCACTACGGAAAATCACAAACTGCATCCAGTAGATAAGCAAATGGTACAACAACAGCAGAAACGCAATAATCAGTGCCTGTTGCCATATGGAAAAATTGCGTAGTTTCTGATAGTTAAGCACAATGATATAGATAACTAGCGAGAAGGTCAGTGAGCGGATCCCCAAATAGCTCCCCAGCAAAACATCCAGCACTGTGCCTAGAACCCAGGCCGTCAGAATATTGTAGCGATGGGGTAATGCCATCGCCCAGTAAATCATGATCAACAGCAGCCAATCGGGGCGAGACGCCTCGACCACTTCCGGTACCGGCATCAGTTGAAATAACAAGCCTAGGAGCATGGAGAACCACACCACCAAACCGCCACGGGTATTTTGCAGCATCATGGGGTTTCTCCCTGATTGGTGGCATCCTTGACCGCGGGAGGTGAAGAGTCAGTTGCGGGCGTTGGCTGTTGTTCCGGCCATATCAGTAACAGATAGCGGATACGATCCAGCGCCGCCATGGGTTGCGCCATGACTTTCAAATAGCTCTGACCATCATCATTGGCGATAGAGATAACCCGCGCCACCGGATAACCTTCTGGGAAGCGGTTGCCTAGGCCGGATGTTACCAGTAAGTCGCCCACTTTGATGTCCGTGCTTTTAGGCACATAGCGGACTTCAATCTCATCCACTTCACCCGTGCCATTGGCAATCAACCTGACATCGTTACGGGTAATGCGCACTGGCACCCCTTGCTCAGGATCCGACATTAACAACACTCTGGAGGTGAGTTCGCTTACCTGCACCACTTGGCCCACAATCCCCTGTGCATCCACCACCGGTTGGCCAACAAACACACCATCATGAGCACCGTGATTGATCACCACATACTGATGAAAGGGATCGGAGGCCACTTCCATCACTTCGGTGACCATCTTACGGGAATCCATATGCACAGGAGAACCCAGCAAAGCCCTGAGCCGTTCATTTTCCTGACGCAGATGTTCATAACGCTGTAACCGTTCACTCATCAGCAACTGTTGACGTAGCAGTGCCTGATTTTGCTTACGCAGCATATCGCGGGTAGCAACAGCCTCGGAACTCCAATCGAGCAGTTGTCCGGGGACGTTGGCAAGGTATTGAATGGGACTGAGTAACGACGCCAGCGACTGCCGTACCGGCTCCAGCCGATCGTTAGCCAGCATCAAAATCACCGACAGAATAACTGCCAGTGTCAGACGGAACTGATTGGATACACCACGAACGAAGATAGGTTTCATCACAAAACCAAGGCGGTGATTACACCGCCTTGACTACCTGCCTATCAGGTTTCTTCCGAGAACAGGTCACCGCCGTGCATATCGATCATCTCCAGTGCTTTTCCGCCTCCGCGGGCCACACAGGTGAGCGGATCTTCCGCCAACATCACCGGAATACCAGTTTCCTGCATCAGCAGCCGATCGAGGTCTCGCAGCAACGCACCACCGCCGGTAAGCACCATGCCACGTTCGGAGATATCGGAAGCCAATTCTGGCGGAGACTGCTCTAGCGCTACCATCACGGCACTGACAATCCCTGACAGCGGCTCTTGCAACGCCTCGAGAATTTCATTGCTGTTGAGGGTAAAGCTTCTTGGAACCCCTTCGGCCAGATTACGCCCACGGACTTCAATCTCCAGCACTTCATCGCCAGGGTATGCTGTACCTATGGTATGTTTGATACGTTCGGCGGTAGCTTCACCAATCAAGCTGCCGTAGTTACGGCGTACATAATTGATAATGGCTTCATCGAATTTGTCACCACCGATACGCACGGAAGAGGAGTACACCACGCCGTTCAGCGAAATAATCGCTACTTCAGTAGTACCACCACCGATATCTACCACCATCGACCCGGTGGCTTCAGACACTGGCAAGCCTGCACCGATTGCCGCCGCCATTGGCTCTTCAATCAGATAGACTTCGCGAGCGCCAGCCCCCATCGCCGATTCTTTAATAGCGCGGCGTTCAACCTGAGTCGCACCTACTGGTACGCAGACCAATACACGAGGGCTAGGTCTGAAGAAACTGTTGTTATGTACCTGCTTGATAAAATGCTGCAGCATTTTTTCAGTCACATAAAAGTCGGCAATCACACCGTCTTTCATCGGCCGAATAGCCTGGATATTTCCCGGCGTTCTGCCAAGCATCTGCTTTGCTTCCATCCCCACGGCAGCAACGGATTTCTGTCCGGAGCTGTTACGCTCGGCGCGGATGGCGACCACTGAGGGCTCATTCAACACTATACCTTCATTACGAACATAGATAAGTGTGTTGGCTGTACCCAAATCGATCGAAAGATCATTAGAAAAAACGCCACGCAGCTTTTTGAACATGTAACTTGCCTGTATTCTGTGGAATCAGAAGAGAAGAATTAAAAATCAGCTAACTTTATCAATGCCACCCCCATACCACAAGCCTTGCTAGAGCAACATTTGCTAATTATTGGATTTTTTTTAGTTGGGTCGACACTGACACCGGATCACAGCATTGAGTCCTGTAAAATGACGCAGATTACGCGCTGAGTTTCTGACGCCGTCAAGTCGTATATCACTTGTTAGTCAGCGCACCTCACGCCAGTTAATAATACGATCGTTGCCCCGATAACGACCAAAGTAGACGCTGGCTCGGGGATCTAGCAACTCACTGTTATTGCCGTTCCAGCCCCAATACCACTTGAGCCAGTCGTGCACCGCTAGCGGTGCCGTGACTTTGCCTTGATAACCACCATCAGCGCGCCACGGCAATTGCAATTCGCCATTGCTGAGTTTGCCGTCGCCTTCACGCTGGATACTCTGGCCGTTCGCCAACGCTGGATCAAAAACATAACCAAGCGCGGCATCAGTTACCTGAGTCTGTAGTGCGGGAGTTACCAGACTACAACTGTCGTCGCTATTCAACTGCCAACTACTGCCGTTCCAATACTGCGCCTGCACCGGCATTAACAATTGCTGGTTTTCCGGCCCATAGGTATTGGCTAACACTATGCGGCCATGACGCATGTCCAGCGTATCCAGTTTCGTTGCTGATAACGTTGGCATATCGTTGACCAACATGGGCACCACGTCAGGATCATCCACCTTTATTCCGACGGGCAGCGCAGGAAACGGCCCATCAACGTTCGTCGGCGCCAATCGCTGAAAACTGAACGTGCCGTTATTGATGATGATCTGCCCTTGATTCCAACTGCCACTAAACGCACTCATTCTGGCCGATAAATCCGTACCGCTATTTTCTGCTTGCCAAGAGGCGATACCCTTGGCGAACTCATCGCGGTAATTAGTTGTTAACTGCGAGGAGGTGTTGACGGCATTCATCACCAGTTTTGTGACATTGATAGGTTGATCCATATAGGTAAAGCTACCACACCCCTCGGTAAGGGTAGCGCTTTCCACCGTAAACGCGGCCGGATAAAATCGGCCGATGCGGGCCTGATTACCCGCAGGGATCTTAAATGCTGAACTCCCTTCATAGGGTAAGTCAGTGGAGGCATCAAAACCAAAAATCCCCACTTCACTGACGCTCTGCTCCACCAAGGTGCCGTCTGTGCCTATTTGCTGGCGGAACTGCTTGGTTCCTAATTCTCCGGGATTACCGTTTGTCGGGGCCAACAGCTCGTGCGCCATGGTGATACCATTCATAGCAAAGGAGGGCGTATCTGGGTTATCGCAGATGTCTGGATCATTGTCAGCGCTCCAGGCTTTGGCCTTCACCTGTAAATTGAAAGACTCACCGGCCTTTTTATACGCGCTGCAGCCTGCATAACTGTTAGCACTGCACTTAATTTCATCTTGGGGGGCAACGCATAAACCCACCGGAAAGCTGACAAAACTGCCAGCGCCATTCATCACCAGCCCTTGGTCATTACTACTAGTAGCGCCGATGTAACGGGCATCAAGTTCGACTTTACCAGCGTCCGCATAATTCACATCAATGCTGGCTTGTCCGTGACTGTCAAACGCCAACGCCAAGGACTTGGCCTGATTTTCGCCATTACCGATATTCGTCCAACTGGTTTGTCCCGAAGCTCTTAGCTGTACGTTATAAGGGTCTGCAATAACGTCGGAAATGTACTGACTCCAGAAACCCACCTGCCGGGTCACATTGGCAAACGCAGGCACACATTGAGCACTACCATCACTTTTGACAGCCTTAAGTAAAATACTACTTACTGGCTTTCCAGCTAACTTGTCAGGGAGCGACAGCATAAAACCGCTGTCGGCAAAATTGAGCGTACACGCCGCGCTGCTCGCGGCACCACTGCCATTACGGCATAACGTCTGACTAAAGGCTTTGGTCAATGGATCTGATCCCTGCACCCCAACCGTGACATTACCCACTTGGGTATGCGCTAGGTCAACCGAGGTGCTCCCCCCACTGAAACTCACCACATTACCCCCAATCCAGCCGCCCACACTGGTATCGGTTGGGGTTAAGGTAGCGCTCACCGCGCCAGTATACAGCGTACTACAGTCTGCATTCATACAGGCTTTGAGCGTTAACGTTTGTGGGTTACAGGTCAGCGGCGTGCCTGAATAATCAAACTCGAAATGATCGATAAGCGTGTCAACTGGTGAGGATTTCAGCGCACAGATCTGTAAGTTATCCATCTCATGAATATTGGTGACACTACCGGTAGAGCCAGTCAAAGACAGCAAAAAATTATCTGGGGCAGCACTTTGTCCTGACTGTGAATTGACGTTAAACGAATCAATCAACGTGCTGTAACCACTACCGGTATTGCGTTCAACTTTAACCACGGACCCGCCAGCAACTCGCGAGTCGATAGTAATACGATAGCGATAATTGCCATTACTGTTGCCATCGATGGCAGGAGACAGGCAGTTAGTATCCTTTTTATCAGCGCCATTGTTACAAGTACCGCGCAGGTAGCGATAACCAGAGGTGCCACTACCGGAACCGCGGATCACCACCGACTGCCGACGCGACCCCACATTGGTTGAACCGCCTTCGGCCGAGTAATTGCCGTATTCATCCAGACCAATCCCGAGCCAACCGCCCGCAAAACCGGGAATTCCCGGTTTAAAGCCATACCCCAGCGGCCCACCAAAAGCACCGGGTTGTGGTGTCACTCGCGCATCAGACACCACCACCGCCATCCCATCGGCACCACTACCACCATAGGCATAGTGATTAAATTCAATGGTGACCAGATTGTCATCGCCAGGAAATAGCCGTTGGTAGGTGGCTGAAGTTGCTTGGTTGGTAACACTTTGTGTTAAACGCAATCGGCCATTCACAATCGAGGGGGTGAAATTGCCGCTACTGCGAGCGGCAACCCAATCGTCACTTAACGCATTACCAGAGAAATTATCGGAAAAACAGTTTAACGGTGGACTGGGCCGATAATCTTGATCATTAATCTTTGACGAAGAACTCATGAACAACGATCCGGTTGTGACTCGCCCATTAACGGTAGAATTACTATGCAGCCGTAACTCTCCATCGGTATACAGATAACCATTGAACAAGCTATCGCCAGTCAACTGAAAATCGCCATAACTCACTAACAGAACAAAACCGTCAGCCGCCGCATTGACTACGCCGCTATTAAGCTGCCCACCATTAACAAACAAGCGAGCATCGCCTTTGATGACAATGTTTCCATTGTTATTGATCTGCAATGAATCAATCCAGTAGTCGCCACTGCTGAAAGTGACTGTGGCACCACCACCAATAGACAGACTATTGAGACGATATTCGTTTTGTTGCGCAGAAAAATCTAAATTACAGCGGCTATAAAGACTGATGTTACCGTATTGTGTATTGCCATAGCTGCCTAACGTTATTGCATCACCATCACGGCAATAACCTATAGAACCACCACGTTGGTTACTATATTTAAAAGCGTTATTTCCATTCAGTGGTAAACGCTCAACCGCACTACCATTAGTACTACAGTAATGACGAGCCCCCGTGGCAGTATCACAACCGTCGCTGGGCATACCAGAACCCGCATTAGAAGAGCAAAAAGCTAACGCCGCCCCACCGCTGCCGCTAATCTTACTATTGTTATATTGGGCAAACTGCGGATAAGGAATCCCCCAATGACACGACTGATTATCCCACACACCCTGAGCTACTGCCGGGAAATAAACATCGGTATCAATAGCATCAAATGCCAGTGCCGAGGTGTTTAACCATCCCCACAATAGTAAGCAACTCAGTACTCTATTCACGGGCTTCTACCTCTACACTACGGCTGACGCGCAGGCATTGCCGACCATCAGCGCCCGCATCACAGTTACCGGTTTCACATACCGCAGTGCTGCGCACAACATATTGTGTCACGCCAGCAGCGCTTTGGCTGGTGCAGTTAAGTGACACACTACAACCGTGAAAGCCAGTCGCATCTGGTGGCGTCCAAACAGAACTCGACGCACATGTCGCGACACTGCCATTGAGGGGGAATAACTGTGCCAAGGCGGCATCAGCACCACTATTGGCCGCCGCGAATGCTCGCAAACTCCACACTTCCAGATTCACATCGTCATCGGCATTGTTGCCGATTCGGGTCAAAGCCAACGCCAGTATCGACATAACCACAATCACAAAAATGGCAATCACCAAGGCACTGCCCTGTTGTCGACGTTGCGGGATGGAGTACAGACTAGGGCACATTAAACACCTGCACCTGGTGCTGATAAGTAAATGATTCGCCTAGAATACTGAATCTAGGGCGTAACTGTACAATGGCATTATTGGTCAGGCTCGGAGGTGTCAACGCTAGCGGTAACTCCGCGACAAAATCATTACTGAGATCTTCCGCCATCAACACGCCGGTCACGGCTGGCGGCAAAGGCTGTGACGCCTGATAACCATAATTGCCGTAACGGCGGATCTGACCACTGGCAAAGAAACAATAACTCACAGGTTGCCAAGCGGCATACCAGCGACGGCCAGGAGACGCTTCAGCAAAGGCAACTGAACTATCAAACACGATTTCAGTGGTATCACCTGTGGTGGAGGCGTTCTTGATATTATAACGTTTATGATTGGCAACCGTATAAACATCGGCGGTTGACAGCGGATACACCAGCAATTGCATGCCACTTTGCAGCGCAGTCTGCGGCGTGAAAACCTGCATACGATCCGCCATCGTATCTGGGGCCATCGGCAAAGCCAGATAACTACCGGAGACACTGACTGGCAAAAACTCCACACATTGCAGATTGCCACTATCGGCCAAGCGGACGCTCCCCGGCACAGCATTTTGTAATTCACGGGTGAGCCGGCTCATGACAAAACGGCTGCTGCCAATAATGCGATCTGCCGCACTGGAGTCCATAAAAATCCGGGTGCCAAAGATAATAAAACTACTGGCACCCACCACTAAGATGCCAAGAATAATAATCACCGTGACCAGTTCCACTAGCGTAAATCCTAGTTGCCGACGCATCAGTAGTTACTCCTGAGCGCATTAAACTGGATAACCTCACCCGCTGGCGTCTTTACCTTTACCGTGATCAACTTGGTGTTGGCCTTATTCCCTTTCTCGACGGTAACAAGCAGTTTATAATCGGGGTAAACAGCCGCATAAGTCTGGCTGCTGTTGAGCATCTCGGCACTTTCTTTGAGGTCGTTATAGTCATCAACATCATCATAGTCATTACGATTTTCGCCATCAGATCCGAAAACAGTAGAACAGCTTATCCCATCATTGCTACCACACGCAGGCACACCACCAAAACCACTGTTTTCATCATAGGCTTTACCCCAGATTTCATTCAGGACTGAACCTGCCAGTTCGCTGGCCCGCACCCGTTGTAATGTTGCTGCAGCGCGGTCACTCTGGGGAAATAGCACGCTAGTCAGCAGCACAATGGCTATGCTCAACACCAACATGCCGATCACTAGCTCAATCAAAGTGAAACCTTGCCGCTCAGCCCTCATGGATATAGCCCTCAGACTCAATGGCAATCCCCAGCGCTTCATCAGCTATCACCTGCAAGCAGGCGCCGTTACAGCTCAGACTTCCGGGAAAAAAGATACTACGACCATCACTATCAAACTGGATGGAAAATGTCGGATTACTGTGAAATTCAATGTGTGAATAGCGAGGGAAAGATTTTGTGTTACCGTTAGCGGGCACTGGAGTTTCATCGGTGGCGTCACTGAAAAGCAGCGTACTACAATCGCTTTGCAGATGATCGACCCGATAACCGGTGTCATTAACCAACAGCCGATAACAACGATCGGGATTGTTCACAGCAAGCATCTGCACCCGCCGTAATTCACTGATAAATTGCTGCCGCACAGCATAGGCGCTGAATGAACCAGCGCCGATAAACTTAGGCAGTACGACCACCGACAAAATTGCCAGCAGCAGGATGGTGACTACCAACTCAACTAGTGTGAAGCCCTTAAAATCAGCAGCATTTCTTGCACTGTCAAGACCATCGTCTAAAGCTGGCATTCTGATAATCTGTAATGGCAAGGCCTAAAATTAACACCCGCTGTCAGTAACAGTAATGACAGGCTGAGAAGTAGAGGTTGCTTGCTCATAAGTGATATAACAATTAGCTGGAGCACCATTTTGTTTCAACGTCAGACTAGCAGGAGTCGAGGTACTATTTTCGGTGACAATCCAGTCAGCTTTGGGATCTGTTACGGTTGAAGCATCTAGTTTAATATCCATTCCGCTTTCTAAAGCATTTTCAGTTGCCACCATGTAGCCGTAAATGGTTGAAACATTGACAGTTGATGTTCCATTACCAATATCTATATTTGTAGCCGAAGATGCAGTTTCTTGGCCCGCCAACGCTGCCTTTGAATACACGAGAGAGTTAGCACCCTGAATGGCGCCTTTTAATCCCTGCAATGCGGAGACACGGGCATCTGACTGCAGATTAATAAACTTAGGCGCAGCTACTACTGCTAAAATGCCCAGAATGATGATCACCACTACCAGTTCGATCAGTGTAAAACCTTGTTGCTTTCTCATATAAAAACATCCCTTAAGCGTTTGTAATAAATGTTAGTTGGTAAAACTCAATACCTGACCGGTACCCGGATTATAGGTAATGCCTTTGGCACCAGAGGTGTTCAAATCCGGAGTCGGACTGGGAACCCCTGTCGCTTGATCAAGCGCCAGTGACGACACTTGATAAAACACACATAAGTCCAGATTATCCACTACCGTGCCATTGATAGCGGTAGCGCTGCCACCTGAACCACTGATAACCTGCACCACATAGCGCTGCGCTTTGGCATCCTGATTCACACGCACATTCTTAGGAGCGCTTTGCAGTACGGTGTTAAAAACTTCCTGGCAACTGGTGTTAGTCATGCCGGTCGCCGAGGTATTCGTTAAACCGGTGGGGTAACCAAAACGCGTATCCAGCGCCACCGTAGTACCGTCCAATGTGACATTACTGTTATTACGACCATCCACTTCCCATTGCGAACGCACAAAAGCTACCGCGGTAGCAAGGCCTCCGGTTACGCCTTCAAGGCTAGCGTTTTCCGCATCGTCGGTCACATTGAGAAACCTGGGGATGGCAGTTGCCGCCAATAGTCCCAAAATGACAATGACGATCACCAGTTCAATCAATGAAAAACCCTGTACGTTTCGTTTCATCTAACACTCCTCTCATCAGGAAAGTCGATCTTAACCACTATATGATTATTTGCATCAATGTTCTGCTTTCGCTGTCAAAAAAATGACTTTCCCGTCACGCAACTGATAGCGGATACTTGGCCCAGAACTGCTCTGATAATCGCATACCTGAGCGTCAACCTGATAACGCACCACGATACCGACCTGCGTGGCCGAGGCTCCCGACAACTGTTGCCAGAGTTGCTGGCAACCGGATGCATCAAAGGTTGGTGGCAGCGGCCAGCCACCTTTATCCATTAGCAACGCATCTTGCTGATGACTATCCGACAGTTGCCAATCTGCCAGTAAAGTCACGGGTTTACCTTGGTTCAGCCACTGTGAGCGCACCATTGCCAACACATTCAGCACACGGTTGTACTCAACCTGCAAACTGTTGTCGGCTACCTGTTGCAAGCCATTAAAATAGCGCACGCCGATAATTCCCAGCAATAACAGCAGCAATAATAAGGCGATTAGCTGACGGTACACCGACATCAAGCTATCATCAGCACCGCGCTGCTGTGCCATTACCGGCCTCCTTTAACCACACTGAGCATATCCCACATCGGTAGGTAGATCCCGAGTGCTAGCACCAGCACAATAGCGGCAACAAAACCTATCAGAATCGGCTCCAGCTTGGCGGTGAGGTTCTTCAAATCGAAATCCACTTCACCTTCGTAAAAATCTGCGGCGTCATTGAGCAGTTGGTTTATCTGCCCGGTTTCTTCCCCCACGGCCACCATTTGCAACACCAGTGGTGTAAACAGGTGGCTGGCCTTGGATACCCGCAGCATTGACTCTCCCGCCTCAATACCTCGGCGCATATCAACAATCTTGTCGTGCATGTAGCTGTTATCAACTGCGTCGGCCACGAGGCTCAACGCCTGCGTCATGGGCACGCCAGCGCTCAGCATCATGGCAAAGCTACGGCAGTAACGCGCCAGAGTGGAACGTTCGATAATCGATCCTACAGCGGGAATATGCAGTTTCCACTGATCCCATTGTTTCTCGCCTTTCTCGGTGCGATGCCAATAGCGGATCCCCACCACAGTCAATAACAAGGCAAACAACATCAGTGGCCAGTAATGCACAAACAGGTTAGAAGTTCCGATCAGAATACGCGTGGGCAATGGCAGTTCGGCGTGAAAACGGGCAAACATATCGGCAAATTTAGGGATCACCATAATATTGAGGATCACCAAAGCCAAAGCGACGGCTATCAACACAAAAGTGGGGTAACGCATGGCTGATTTAATCCGCCGCCGCGTTTCCTGTTCCCGCTCAAGATACACCGACAATTGTATAAAGGCGTCTTCCAGCTTGCCGGTGTTTTCGCCAACATGCACCATCGATACAAA
This sequence comes from Shewanella sp. 4t3-1-2LB, assembly GCF_017368415.1. NCBI lineage: Bacteria > Pseudomonadati > Pseudomonadota > Gammaproteobacteria > Alteromonadales > Shewanellaceae > Shewanella > Shewanella sp. 4t3-1-2LB. Next base: position 36,939 of record NZ_JAFNJD010000004.1, on the reverse strand, counting down.
CAAAGCATCAAACACATCAGGGTGATGATTCATCGCCGATGACAGGGTATGACCGGCGGTGAGTTGTTCCGACACATCCTGCAGCGCTTCTCTCATCCGCTGCGAGTGGGTGGTTTCCGACAACCCGGCAATAGCGCGTAATATCGGAATGCCACTGCGGGTCAGCGAGTACATTTGTCGGGTAAAAATCTGCAGTTCATCCAACCGAACCTTGCGCCTTAGCAGGCTGGATAAATCCAACTGTTGCCGTTGTTTTATTGCGCGCAATTGCAGTGGAATAACCGCCCTTGCCAGCAGTTGGTCGGCCGCCGCGCTCTCGGATGTCGCCTCCAATGTGCCACTGACAGCCAGTCCTTTACCATCGCGTCCGCGATATTCATAGAGCGCCATCAGCGAACCTCATCCCGAGCTTGTAGATCCTGCGACAAAGCTTGGGGACTTTCAGAGACATCCTCCACCAGCTTGGCGACTTCTTCGATAGTGGTTAAGCCCTGCTGCAGATAGTTCAACGCCGACACCAGTATTGGGGTAAACAGGGGGCTCGCTTTAGCGGCCTCAGCAAATGCCTGCGGGTTACCCATCCGCATGGCATCAATCATGGCTTCGTCCAGTTCCAGCAGTTCAAATACGCCGATACGACCGCGATAGCCAGTACCAGCACAGCTCTGGCACCCCGTGCCCACGCGAAATGTGGCTTGACTGAAGTCCTGCTGGCTAACACTCGCTAGCCAGGCGCGTTCCTGGGTAGTAGGTTGATAAGGTACGCCACAGTTTTTACACACCCGGCGTACCAGTCGCTGGGCAATAATGACCCGTAATGCGCTGGCCACTAAATAACTGGCGGCCCCCATATCCAGCAAGCGCAATGCGCTGGTAATCGCGTCGTTAGTATGTAGGGTGGACAGTACCAAGTGACCAGTCAGCGCCCCACGCAGACCGATTTCCACGGTTTCGCGGTCACGCATTTCCCCCACCATGATGATATCCGGGTCCTGACGTAATGTAGTGCGCAGTACGTTGGAGAAATCGAGGCCAATCTTATGGTTAACTTGTACCTGATTGATACGGGGCAACTGATATTCCACCGGATCTTCCACCGTGATGATCTTGCTCTCGGCTTTGTTCAGTTCGCTAAGAATACCGTACAGCGTAGTGGTTTTACCGCTACCGGTCGGGCCGGTTACCAACAACATGCCATGAGGCCGTTTGATCTGCCGCCGTACCCGGTTAAGAATGTAAGATGGCATCCCGGTTTCATTTAGCGTCAGTAGTCCAGCGGATTGATCTAACAGACGCATCACCACCGATTCACCGTGGTAAATGGGCATGGTCGACATACGCACGTCGATTTGATGGCCCTTCACTTCGATATGAAAACGGCCATCCTGCGGCAAACGTTTTTCGGAAATATCCAGCCCGGCCATTAACTTAAGACGCAACACCAGTGCCGAAGCGATATTGACTTCTTTGAGCACAGTTTCCTGCAACAAGCCATCCACTCGCTGGCGGATACGCAGCGATTTATCGCCAGGCTCGATGTGAATATCCGACGCCCTAACTTGCACCGCATCTTCAAAAATGGTCTGTAACAGCCTGACGACTGTGGTTTCATTGTCACTGTCGCCCTGGGTCAGACTAGCAAGGTCAAACTGCTCATCGGCGGCATATTCCTCTTCCAGTTGCCCGGCCATCTCGGCTATATGGCCGGTAAGGCGATAGAGGTTATCAAACGCATCAAATAGCTGTTGTTCCTTCACGACCACCAGCTCAAGTCGGCGCGGCGCCAGCAGCATTTCCAGTTCATCTAATGCCTGCAAATCAGCGGGATCGCTCATAGCGACTTGCACACTGTCGTTACTGGCACTCACCACCAACGCCCGGAAACGGCGCGCCTGCGCCTCTGTCAGCAGGTTGACCACTTCGGCAGGGATCGCCCGGCGACTGATATCGACCAAAGGGATATTCAACTGCTGCGACAAGAACTGCAGCAATTGATCCTCGGTAATGTAGGCCATATCAATCAGTGTTCGCCCGAGTTTACGCCCGGTTTTTTTCTGCTCAGCCAGTGCGTTGTGCAACTGCTGTTCTGAGATGATCTGTTCCTGAACCAACAGGTCACCAAGGCGCATTTTCAGCTTAGGCTTCACTGACGGTCTCCTATCTGGGCAATTCGGTTTTCAATATATGCTCGGGCATTCAATGACAGATTATCTCGTTGCAGTGCCTGACGGTAAGAGGCCAGCGCTGCGGGGTAGTCACCGGCAGCATCTTGCGCATGTGCCAACCCCATCCACCAGCGGCCATCATTGTCAGCAGATGCAATCAACCGCTGGTAGCTCTGTTGCACCAAGGTCCAGTTGCTGTCTTGCTGCCCCAGTTTTGCCAGGGTCAGCCATTTATCGGTGGCCAACTCTGAGCCATCAGCAATATGTTGCAAACTGGCCTGCGCCGCAGCGGACTTGCCCTGCGCCAGTTGTACTCGCCCAAGCAGCAGCCAGAACTGCTGCTGTGAGGGATAATTATTTATCCCGAGTTGCAACAAAGCCGCAGCTTCGGTTAACTGTCCCGCGCCATAGTACAGCGCTGCTAACTGCTTACGCGCCGAATGCAAGGCCGGATAGAGTTCCAGCGCTCGTTGCATTGCCGCCGCAGCCGCAGTGAGGTCGCCATTTTGCTGCGCATTCATTCCTGCCTGATATTGCCGCTGTGCCAGTTGCTCTGGCGTCAGTTTTACTTCGGAGATCTCCATTTTGCCGGAGGGCTGCGCGGTTGCCATGTTGGGCGCTGGCTCTGGTTGCGCAACGGCTTGCTTAGGTTCAATAGCGCTCTTGGCATTAAATGATGCGTTATTGTTCACATCTTTAGCCGTTGTGTGAATAGATGTCTCAGCGTTAACAGCTGGTGCGTCTGCAGCGACTGTCACTGGCGTTGATACTGGAGATGCAACCGCTAACGGCGGCGCTGATTCCTCATCAGCATGCGTCGTAAGCTTCGGTTGCGGCGTGGTGGCCTCAGGTGCAGCAGCAGTGGGCAACGATGCGGCTACTTGGTTGTCTGCGGTTTTAGGCATAGCGACAGTTGTTGAGGCCGAGGATGGCGCTGTTACTGTGTCAGTCTTTCCGACTAAAGGCGCTTGAGTTGTGCCTGCCTCATGGTTGCGGTTGAATACCGACCAGCCATAAAATCCAGCGGCAACCAACAGTGCTCCGGCCAGTAATCCTAACAACAGCAGTTGCCAGGATGCCAAGCGCCGGGCCTGGGCCTGCGTATTCTGCGGCACACCAGACAAGGCATGCGGCTGTTGGCGCTGGTCGAGATCTTTCAGCATCTGATTGACAACACTCACCAGAATACTCCTTTAAAATATGTCGCCGCGGCCACTAGGAGAAGTAATAATGAACCCGCCCACAACCAGCGCAAGCTGGCAAGCGGTGACGCATCTTCGGTATCGGCAACCGCTGCCTGCAACTGTTTATTCGTCACCGTGGCAAGTCCCGCACCATAGCTCAGCAACAATGCTTTATGGGCAAGAATGTTAATCAGTCGTGGGATGCCGCGTGACGACTTCGCCAACTTTTTCACGGCGGCGGCACTGAACAGTGGCGCACCTTGATAACCCGATACCGCCAAACGGTGTCGCAGATATGCCCCGACCTCAGCGCTGCAAAGCGGCCGCAACTGATAACTAAAGGTGATGCGCTGCCGCAGTTGGCGAAATCGCTCTTGTGCCAAGCGCTGATCCAGTTCTGGCTGTCCAAACAACACCACTTGCACCAACTTGCGCTGTTCGGTTTCCAGATTAGTAAACAATCGCAATGCTTCTAGGCTATCATCGGGTAGCGCCTGCGCTTCATCCAGCACCAGCACAATCTGCTTACCCTGAGCACTCAGCGTTAGCAACTGCTGCTGAATAAGCCCAGTCAAATGCTGCTGATCTCGCACTGACTCCAGCAAAATACCCAGCTCCTGTGCAACAGCCGCTCGCAGCTCTGCAGGTGTCAGGTAGGGGTTCGGCAACCAGGCACAGACAAACTGCTCTGACAGTTCATTAAGCAGTTTACGGCAGATAAGCGTCTTGCCAGTGCCGACTTCACCAGTGACTTTGATAAAACCTTCGCCAGTTTGTAAAGCGACCTGCAGCACTTGCAACGCCTCCACATGAGGCGGCAATCCGAAAAAAAATTCAGTGTTCGGCGTCAATGCAAACGGCATGCTGCGCATACCAAAGTGCTGCAGATACATGGCACCTCTGGCCTGTTAGTTACTCTGCGGATACCAACGATCCAGCAGCGATTGTGAGCGTTTCAATTCCTGTGTCCAAGTATCGCCTTCCACGACTGTCGGTTTCAGCAGGATAACCAACTCGGTTTTCTGCACCGCTTTAACCTTGTTAGTGAAAAGTTGTCCTAAAAGGGGCACATCGCCCAATAACGGCACTTTGGACACTTGCTCGGAAGTATCACTTTTCATCAGTCCACCAATCACCACTACATCACCGGATCTAGCGCGGATAACCGTATCAGACTCACGAATTTCGCTTTGAGCAAGCGGAACATCAATGGTATCTGCCCCTACTTGAATGGACTTTTGCTGATCCTGAACATTGGTGACAGATGGATGTACATGCAGTAGCACATTACCGACATCATCAATCTGCGGTGTCACGTCCAGCGCAATACCTGAGAAGAACGGCGTTAACTGCACGTCTGGAGTGGTTGTTGAGGTGGCGGAACTGGCAACCGTGGTAGAAGATACATTGGTGACGTAATATTCGTCGGTACCGACTTTAATCACCGCCTTTTGATTATTGGAGGCGGTAACTCGTGGGCTGGATAACACATCCACGTCCCCCTGTGTATCGAGCAAGCTGATCAGCGCGGAAAAATCGGACCCAGTTAATGCCAGAGAGGTCACGCCGCCCAACGACTGGCTGATAGTGTTGCCAATCTGCCCTGGGCTGGTATTGAAGCGTACTTGGGTATTACCGTGCGCTAAAGCGCTGCCGAGCACATTTTGCCACTGAATGCCTTGTTGGTAACCATCAGACAGACGCACTTCCAGAATCTTGGCTTCCAGAATCACTTGGCGCTGCAGATGATCTTCCGATTGTTTAAGGAAATTGTGGATCTGTCGCAATTCATCCGGATAAGCTCGCACCGTTACCAATCCCGCCTGCGGGCTGACAACGACACTGCGGCCATCACCTGATTTACCGATAATCGCTTCCAGGGTTTTCTGCAACTGCGCCCAAAAATCCGTTTTAGTTTTAGAACTGATAAACGTGCCGTTGGATGTATTGTTCTGGTTATTGTTATAACCGCCGTTGTTATTACCCGAATTGCTGCCAGAACTGTTACCGTTACTGCCAAACATATTATTGTTATTGGAATTACGGTTGTTATTATTGTTGTTGCTATCACTAATGCGGCCAGAACTGACCGAAGTCAGCGACAAGCCGACCCGTTCCATATCCAAATAATTCATCGGGAAGGTTTCGGTGCGCATCCCCGCAGGATACACCCGTAAAACTTTACCATCGCGACTGATTTCATAGCCGTAGATATCCTGCACCACTTTCAGTACTTCGCTGAGCGTCACTCCTTTCAACGATAGCGAAATCGTACCGCTGACATTAGGATGCACCGCAACACTGAGCGGTGTGCCTTCAACCAAGCTAGCAAAGAATACTTTGGCATCGACATCGTGCGCAGCCACGTTAAAACGACGTTCAGCCGCCACTGGCGCTGCAAGGCCGCCAAGCAAATTATTGCCGGTCAATTCCTGCTGGAGCTGCTGTGGCAAAGGCGCAGCAGGCGGCACAGATTTAGCGGTAGCGGGTTGTAACGAGTCCCGCAGAGCCGAGCGTGAAGCTTCTGGCGCCTGACGCGTGGTCTGGCAAGCCACCAGCGTTACAGCAAGCAAAGGCGCGATAAAAATAAGTTTGCTCATGCGTTATCTCTTCTTATTTGGCTCGGTTATTTTTTCGAACAGACGCAACCTACGGCCATCTGCCAGTACCACTTCATTGGCCCCAATATGACGGATTGCCGTACCCTGCAATCGCTCGCCAGCGCGATATAACTGATTATTAATAATGGCGTTAGCACCTGAGGGCCCTTGAATAATACTGTTTAACACCAGCGGGGCGTCAGCATCCTTACGGTTAGCATCCACGGCTACCATACCGGCAGGTGGCATAGTGGGGTCACGCAAACTGGTCGCGTAACTGGGCGCTGGCAGCATTAACAACACCAGCACAACAACATTAATGAGATGCCACACTGATAAAATCCTTATTAATGCTGACGGTGTATAACGCCAGTTTAATGCTGGCTTCGGGGAACTGCTGCACTTGGTAATCCAGACTTTGCCAATACAGTTTCTCCGGCATGTTTTCTACCGTACGGATAAATTTCAGTACTGAAAAATAGTCACCCTTAAATGTCAGGCTAATGCCATGGCTATAGAGGTTCATCTGGCCCTGGCTATCGCTCTTATCCCCCACCACTAACAGAGGCGTTGGCGCAATAGAGTGAAACTCTTGTAACTTTACCCCTGGACTCTGTCGCAGCAGTTTGGTCAGTAACGCTGGCATCCGCTCGGCGGGGATGAGATCAACGGTCTCGCTGTTCAGCTGTTGATCCAGCAGCGCAATCTGTTGCTGCAAGGTGTCAATCTGCTTGAGTAATGACTGATTAGGATCCTGCGCTAACCGTTGCTGCATCAAGGCAATCTGCTCACTATTGCCTTTGCTTAGATTTTCAGCCGATTGCAGCTGTTGCTGCTGGCGCTGATACTGCAACCATACGGACTCTAGCGGCAGGTACAGCAACACAGCGACCAGCAGCCAACAAACACCGGCCACCATTACCCGCTCACGCCGGGATAATTGGTCAAATTTCGCCGCAACATTACCGAAAGCACTCATTGTTTTTCTGCCTCCGGTGCCGCCGTGGTCAGCCGAAATGCCAGCGGTGGTTGCTCTCCGCGATTCATGGTCATAGAAGCGAACGCCTTGCCTTTAAAACTGTCGGTATTCCCCAGACGCACGACCCAATTCGGAACATTTTCCGGTTTCAGGGTATAGCCCTCAAACAATAAGCTTTCAGGTGCTAAACGGATATGGGATAACCAGACACTGCCATCCGCTACTGCCGCTAATTCCTGCAACATGTTGGTAAATCCAGAAGACTTGAACTGCTCGCGCTTGGTCAATTCATTCAGCAACAACGTTTTTAACTGCTGCTCCTGAGTCATTTGGCTCACTTTTGCCTGTAGTGTCGCCGCCGGCTGATGTTTAGCCAACGCCTGTTGTAAGCTATCTTTTTGCTGTTCCAGCGCGTTATTCTGTTGTTGCACGGTTTGCAGTCGCTGGTTGATTTGCTGCTGTTGCCACCAGATTGAAATCAAGATCCCGCCGCCCAACAACAGCAGTACCAGCGATATTATTATGGTTCTGGCAAAGCTCAACCGCAGTTTTGCGGGCAGTAATTCTGCACTAAATAGATTGACTCGGGTTTTACTCATGCGCGACCCCGTTGCCATTCGCTAAAGGCTAACTCCGCCATTTTGGCACCGACTTGGTCACAGTCCACAACCTTTACCGGCTGATTAAAATTAACGGCTACCGCTTTGGCCAAGGCGTCAGTTTCCCCTTGTACCAACAAATCAATGCTAGCGACCGGTGGTTGTCGCAGTTGGCTTTCAAAGAAATCCATCGAACGCTGGATCTCTAGGCTCAGGTTATCTGCCACCCCCAAACGCAATGCCTCAACACCGACTGTATCCAGTTCACGAAAACCACGAATACGCCGATGCATGCAAAGTTCTCCGCCCCGCACCACGGTCAGCAAGACTTCTTCCCCAGGGACATGACTGATAACCAGTCTTGCATGTGATTCATCGGCAAACAGGTTAGTTGGCATCAGCTCTTCGACAGAGATACCGGCAAAGTTCATACCCGCGGCATCGGCACTTTGTACGATAGTGGTCAACTCGGTTTTATCGGTGATCACCACTTGCAACTTGTTGCTGTTAGCGAGTGGCGACTCAAAATAATCCAGATGGATGTTCTGTGGCGGCATTGCCACCATATCTTTAACAGACCAGAGCAGCGCTTGAGGGATTTCTTCTGGTGGCACGGCGGGTTTATCGGCAATAACCAGTTGATAATATGTCGGGCAGAGGACCAACTGCATGGCTGCTGGCCCGAGTTCGGCTGCAAGCGAGTGAAACAGTGACGACCAATTTTGGCTGTGAGGGTAACAAGCGCTATACGGAGCAGTAGCAGTTCCTGAGCGGTATACCCACAACGCTTCGGTTCCCAGAAAAATCCCGGTGGGCGCAGCCGCCTGGCGAGGTTTTATAAAAGGCATTTTTAGTAGTCGTTTATTTGCCATATCAACAATCGGTTCCACATCCTGTAAAAATCGCTTTGCGGGACTTAAATTTCTGGTTCAATGCGATTTGACGGCGTCAATAAAATGTCACAGCGTTGCCATTCTACACACTAATTTTTTCATTTTATAAGGAATATTTACGTAAACCCTGCGACAGCGCAAGCCCAGCGAAATATTTAGGTCCCAGAAGCAATTTCTGGATCGGCAAACCAAGGGCCCTGCGCCGCGCAAACACCCAACACCCGCAACGTCTGCCACTCTTCAAACTGTTCAACCCCTTCAGCAATCACTTCTACATCAGTTTGATGCAAACCACCCAATAAACTGCGGATGAAGAGCTGATTTTCCGCACGCAGGTGAATCTGTTTGATCAGCGAACGATGTAACTTCAGCAAAGCGAACCGACCTTCAGTGATGTACTGGCTGCTAACCACTTGCAGCCCTACATGATCTACGCATAAACGCGCCCCCATTTTGCGGATCAGTCGTAGCTTAGGCTGCAACTCCTGTTGGCAACCGCTGGCAACCGCCTCATCTACTTCAAAGATCAGTCGCGGGGCCAAATCCCGATGTTCTAACAACAGGGTACGCAACCACCGCATAAAGTCGTTGTTCATCAGCGTATCTTCCGAGAGATTGACGCTAAAAACTGCATCTGGTTTGGCGTTGGGTAACAACTCATAGACCACTCTCTCTAGCGTCTGCCGCTCAATCTGCGGCAGCAGACCGCATTTTGCCGCCATTGGCAAAAATAGCGTTGCTCGCACTAATGAGCCATTCGGCTCTTTGGCTCGGGTAAAAATCTCCTGATGGTGCAACTTGCCGTCAGCATCAAAAACCGGTTGTGCAAACGCCACAAAGCGTCGCTGCGCTAGCGCCAGTTCCAAGAAGCTACGCCAGCGCACGGAACCGCGAGCAAATTCGGCATCAACGGCGCCTTTGTCATACATAAACCAGGAGTTAACTCCCTGAATTTGGGCGGCTCTGAGCGCCATTTCGGCTTCTTCTAGCAACTGCTGCTGGTTATCGCCGAGCTTGAAATATGCGCCGCCAAGATGACAACTGTTACTACGGTTTGCTAACTCGTGTGGCAGCAGGTTGGCACACAGCTTGATCAATTTGGCCGCTAACTGCTCCGCTTCTGCCAAACTGATCTGCGTCACCACAATGGCCAGTTGATTGTAGCTGCGACGGGCAAACACACTGTTAGCCTGATGATGTAATAACCGACTGATGTGGGCCACATTGAGGTTGAGATAATCGCCCATCTGGTCTTGACCACCGAGTGGCTCCAGCTCTTCAAACTCCAGCAACAGTATGACGCCATGCGCCATCATGCCTTGTGCGTTACTTAACGCATTAAGACGGTTGTCTAAAAACAGGCGATTACCGATGTGGGTTTCGTGATCAAGAAAAGTATTACTGCGAATAAAGTTATCAAAGCGAGCGCGCTCTTTGCGGGCATCAGCCAGTTCGTCCAGAATCTTACTCAATGCCCGATTAATAAAGCGTGGATGGCTGACACTTCGGAGGTTTCGGGCTTGCGAATAGCGACCTTTGAGGATCAATCGACAACGTTCGGCAACCGTTTCCATACCTTGCAACTGTTGCGAGAACCAAAGATATCCGAGTCGTAACAGCGTGAGGACAACCAATAGTGTTATCAGCAATAACCACCAATCACTGACCGAGAGAGAATAATGATACAGCGGCGAGCGCAGCCGCAACTCAGCATAAATGTTACGCTTATCATCCAACAACAGTCGAATGCTGCGCTGAGCGTCATCAGCATGGACCCCCAGAAATTGCTGCAGCAATTGCGTCCCTTGCCATATCCGCACTTCGGAGACATCGGCAAGCGCTAACAAAGGTGGCAACCAGTTGTCGCTCAGGGTTGTTAACTGACCGTCCCGATAATGTTGCAGCAACTGCTGCTGTATAATAGTTATCTGTTGTTGTTGCTGCTGACTGGCAATGCGCCAGTAACCCGCAAAAATAAAGACCAAACCGATAAGCAACAGCGCCAGCACTGACCACAACCAGAAGCGGGTCAGTCGGGTTGTCAGCAAACGGGGAAGATTCATGGTCTGGCGTTCCTGCCGTTGAAAATGAGACATCCAGCCACAACAGTGCAATTGATGCAAACTGTAGTGCCACTCGGTTGATTATTAAGCTGAATTAACCAAATGGCAACCACATAAGCGCTTGAAAGACAGGCCGCAAGTGCAAAATAAGCCACTGCAGCCAAAAATATCAGAGCAGATAATCAGCAGGTAATTCATTCACCTGAGCACTTCCAGACGCAATCGCGGCCTTAGCAACCGCACGAGCCACCCGCGGCAATAGCCGCGGATCCATCGGCTTTGGCAGCACATATTCCGGCCCGAAACTCAATGAACTAACATCTGGATATGCGGCCAGCACTTCTGCCGGAACAGCTTCCCGTGCCAAGCTCGCAATAGCGTGCACTGCGGCTAGTTTCATCTCATCGTTGATACGCCGCGCTCTGACATCCAACGCGCCCCGGAAGATAAAGGGAAAACACAACACATTGTTGACCTGATTAGGGTAATCGCTGCGGCCAGTGCCCATGATCAGATCTTTACGCACCGCATGTGCCAATTCCGGTTTAATCTCTGGATCTGGATTTGAACAAGCGAAGACAATTGGCCGCTCTGCCATCAGCTCAATATCCTCGGCACTCAACACATTAGCGCCGGAAACCCCCAGAAATACATCCGCCCCTTGAATCACATCACGCAAGGTGCGCTTGTCCGTATTATTGGCAAACAGTGACTTATATTCATTGAGATCGGTGCGGCGGGTATGGATAACGCCTTTACGGTCAAGCATGTAAATGTTTTCCCGCAAGGCACCACATTTGACCAACAGCGACATACACGCCACAGCGGCCGCACCTGCGCCCATACACACAAACACGGCTTGCGAGATCTGCTTGCCTTGGATCTCCAGCGCGTTAAGCATACCAGCGGCAGTCACAATAGCGGTGCCATGCTGATCATCGTGGAACACCGGAATGTTACAACGCTTAATCAGTTCCTGTTCTATTTCAAAACACTCTGGCGCTTTGATATCTTCCAGATTGATGCCACCAAAAGTGTCAGCAATGGCCTCAACCGTATTAATAAAATCTTCATTGGTACGATGTTTTACTTCAATATCAGTGGCATCAATATTGGCAAATCTTTTGAATAACAGCGCCTTGCCTTCCATTACGGGTTTGGCGGCCAGCGGTCCGAGATTTCCTAGCCCCAAGATGGCCGTGCCATTAGTAATCACCGCCACAGTGTTGCCTTTATTGGTATAACGGTAAGCATCAGCAGCATCGGCGGCGATTTCTCGCACGGGTTCAGCCACGCCAGGGCTGTAAGCTAATGCCAGATCCAAACTGGTACTGGCTGCTTTAGTCAGGGCAACGGCGGTTTTTCCGGGAACGGGGAACTGGTGGTAATCAAGTGCTTTTTGACGTAAATCGCTCATGGTGGAATCCTGATACAGGGCAAAATATTCTAATAATTATCGCGAACCGATACGGTAAGGCTGAAGCGTCGGAACGCAGGGAAATAGAGGGCTGCAAAGATACTTGAAAGCTTAGGTGAATAAAACAACTTATGAATTTTTTTTACTCTAAAAATAATCATTTATCTAAAAAACTTCAGGCCATATTTAGCCCTGAAAATGATAAGAGAAGCTGGGTTCCAAGAATGTATTAAAACAACATATAACCCACTCAAAAAATGTTTTTCAGTGGCAATATTGCCACCAGATTTAATTAAATTACTTGTGACCGATACTGACTGACATTTTGCCTCACCAGGAGGTTTGACCAGCCAGGCCACACCTGTCGAGGATATGATTTACCGTTAAGTCCACATAACAGATCTGTCGGCAACCCCATTTCGAAACCGCTATAACTAATAATTGCAAAGCAACCATCTTGACCCGTCTACGCTCATCAGTGATTGCATCGAAGGTCTAAATAAGTGTTTTCAATACCAGATCACAGAGGCCATTCCCAACGTCGACACGCATAAACCCATCCATGGTGCTCCACCACGTCATCCCTGACGCGGAGGGTCGACTTATCGGAATAACCTCTATTCTTCGGGTGAAGCGCCATTAGGAACAGCTATTGAGGGAGGGTGTTAAAGCCACAAACTGTTTGAGCAGAATGTTGGTTCGCACTGTCGTAAATGAAGCGCCAACAAGAGACCTCCGTTAAGCCTGTTGTTAATGCCACTCAGACTCACGTGAAACGCCACTGAAATATAGCGAAAGCAGCATGTACCAGCCCCATTGCGAGCTTTGCGCTAAGCTCACGGGAGTGTCTAAGTGCCTCCTCGCGGCTCGTTAAACAAACAGACAACGAGACCAAAATATTATATTCAGATCAATATATTAAGTTAAAAACCCCCAATACCATGCAGGTTTTCCAACATTTGGATTTGACAATATACTACCATAAAAGCACTATTTAGCGCTATATAGCACTTAAATTAATGCAATGTTATGCCTTTACCCACAGAACAATACCTGTCCGTACCCATTCCAGAATCTCTTTATTTGGCATTGGCCCAGCACTACCCTACAGGGGTAGCTTCCAACATTGTCAGAATTCTAAGTGAGCACTTAGCCAACAAAGATGAGCATTATCGACAGGAATACAATAATGAGGGCAGCTTTCAATGGGCACAACTCACGCTGCCGCACAAAACGCAGCTACGTACCAAATACTATGGCAAGTATCTGGTCGCCGATATCATCAATGGTAAGCTTATCTGGAACAGCAAAAGCTATCTTTCTGTGAGTGAACTCATCAATACCATGCGTGGCGGTACCCGCAATAATGCTTGGCGCTGCACTGAGATAAAGTATCCCAACGACAGCAACTGGTTGCTGGCCGACCGTCTAAGACACAGTGAAACCAAACGCTTCTTATCTGATGCGCTGTAGAGGCTTTTGCGGCAATAGCTTGGTTAACGATCGATAGATTTTGGGGCAGCCAAAGGTGACTTGAAAGCCAATGCACGTGGAGTGCAAAACGAAAAACTGGCTTATAGATACAACAAGGGCCGTAAACCTTACGGTTACAGCCCTTGAATCAGCTTGCCAAGCGCATGATCTGCGCCGTGCTGGTCGTATTATTTTTTGCCCAACATGCCGAAGCGTTTGTTGAACTTTTCAATACGTCCGCCAGTATCAACAACTTTCTGAGTACCGGTGTAGAATGGGTGACAAGCACCACATACGTCCAAGTGCAGATCTCTACCTGCAGTGGAATGAACTTTGATCACGTTACCGCAAGTGCAGGTAGCAGTGATTTCTGCATAGTCAGGATGGATACCTGGTTTCATTTGGGATTACCTCAATAAAAGGCCATGTCGCTCTTCCAACCCGAAGTCGGACACCACATGCGGTTATACATAGTTTCAGGGCGCAGAATGGTACAGTAACTGCGCACTAATGGCAATAGCTTACAATGAAGCCTCAAATTTTTCCTTCGCTAAATTCTTGTCTGTATATGACTGCCATTGCTCAGGTTGCGGGCAATGCAACTGTGCATCACTTCGCAGATTTCCAGGCTTCCCTTTCACGAAAGCTTTAGGGTTAGCCTCCATAATCGCTAAGGCAGCAGCATATACATGGGTATGCCACTGTTTTGCATAACGACTGGCCAGATGCCATAGCGTTTCCGTGCCATGATAATCCAGCAAACACTGAGTAGGGGCAGAAGCCGTCGCTGCCGGGTTATGGCTTGCGGAAGCTGGCTTTATTGGTGCTGGCACTTGGTCTGGGACAGTTGCAGCACTGGTTTTGACCGGATAAGTGCTTGCTGGAATTGGCTTAATTGGCGCAGGTGCGGCAACAACTGTCGTTGGCACTTGCTCTGGTGCCGTTACGTTAGCGGATTTGATCGGGTTACGATACATTGAAAAACGTGCAGGATCTGGAGGGTTCCCCACCGGCACTGATTTGGCGAACAAGGGTAGTTGGTTGATTTCCTGCCATTGATCGGTTTGATACAACTGCACCAACAATAAGGCGTTGGCGTCTGTCACTTCGTCCAGTCCCATCAGCAACAACATATAATTGTTAATCTGTTGCACCATCAGTTTTTCTTCGCCACTCTTTTGCCGCAAAATAAATTGCATACGATCGGGGTCTGTCGGCGCGGCAACGATATTAACCTTAATTAACGGCAGCTTGCCTAAATCAAACAACCGCTGATTAATACTGACATGGGTAACGTCAGCCTGCGCTAGAGGTATCAGCAATAATCCAAACAGGCTGCCGCTGAAATACCCCAGCCACTGGTGCCAACGCATTGCTTCTCGTCTTTCCATGCTGCCTTCCCCTGTAACTAATTCACATTGCTGATTTATTTTAGAATATTCGGCACAGGACTGGCTCTGCTGTGTCAGCCTGAGTACACTGGCCGTCATGTCACTATCACTCAGTCCCGAGCACCATGCCGCAGTTTGCTGAAGTTGCTTTGCCCGTACCGATGCGGCAGAACTTCACCTACCAGATCCCAACCAATCTTGCCTGGCCGCTGGAAGTCGGTATGCGGGTGCGCGTCCCGTTTGGTCGGCAACAACTGATTGGCTTAGTGGTCAACATCAGCGACGAATGCGCATTACCACCACAACAGTTAAAAGCCATCAATGTGGTGCTGGACAGTTCACCATTATTGTCAGAACCACTGTATAAACTCACCTTGTGGGCGGCAAGATATTATTTATGCAGCCAAGGGCAAATGCTGACCCAGGCCTTACCCGTCGCGCTGCGTAAAGGCGCCAGCGCTGCACCAGAATTTATCAGTTACTACGCGCTCACCGATAAAGGGGCGGCGGCAACGTTGGCGAGTCTCAAACGTTCGCCTGCACAGCAAAAAATATTGCAGCAACTGCAACAAGGCGAACTGACCACCGAAGAAGTACAGGTACTGGAACTCAGTAAAACCGCCATCAAGGCGTTAAAAGATAAAGGCTGGATTGGGCTTTATGAGCGGCCGTTAGTTGCCGACCGCCACTGGCGTGAACAGTTGGAACTGGGTGAGCAGCCGCTTAAACTCAACAAACAACAGGCGGTAGCGGTAGCCGCGCTGACCGCACAAACTGGCTATCAATGTTCGCTGCTAGAAGGCATTACCGGTTCTGGTAAAACCGAAGTTTATCTGTCGTTACTAGAAACGGTACTAAAACAGGGCAAACAGGCGCTTATCCTGGTGCCGGAAATCGGCCTGACACCGCAAACCATCAATCGTTTTAAACGCCGCTTTAAAGTCACCATTGCGGTGATCCATTCCGGGCTGACCGATAAGCAGCGGTTAGACGCCTGGCGACAGGCACGCTGTGGTGAAGCGGCGATTATCATCGGCACCCGTTCCGCCTTGTTCACCCCCATGATGTGGCCGGGCGTGATCATTCTCGATGAAGAACATGACGCCAGTTTCAAACAGCAGGAAGGCGTGGGTTATCACGCACGCGATCTGGCGGTGATGCGCGGCCATCTAGAAGATATTCCAGTGGTACTCGGCAGCGCCACGCCGTCACTGGAAACGCTGCACAACGCCCTTAATGGTCGTTATGCCCATCTGCAATTAGGAGAACGTGCTGGCGGCGCGCTAAAAGTGCGGCAAGGGATCATCGATATCCGCAATCTGCCGCTGCGTGCCGGGATGTCGCAACCACTGCTGAACGAAATGCGCTTACACCTGCAAGCGGGCAATCAGGTGTTATTGTTTCTCAACCGTCGCGGTTTTGCACCGGCGCTTATCTGCCACGAATGCGGTTACCTGCATGAGTGTGACCGCTGCGATGCCTTTTTTACCGTGCATCAAGCGCTTGGTGAGATCCGCTGCCACCACTGCGGCAACCAGTACGCGATTCCGCGCCAATGCCATCACTGCGGCAGTACCATGTTGCAGGGGCAAGGCATTGGCACTGAACAGTTGGAAGCCATGCTGACCAAAGAATTCCCCGACTATCCAGTGGTGCGAATTGACCGCGATACCACCAGCCGTAAAGGTTCGCTGGAAAAACAGTTGGCGGCCATCCACCGCGGGGAATATAAGATTCTGGTGGGCACCCAGATGCTCGCCAAAGGGCACCATTTCCCCGACGTCACCTTGGTCGGATTACTGGATGTGGATGGTGCGCTGTTCAGTGCCGACTTCCGTGCCCCGGAACGTTTTGGCCAACTTTATACTCAGGTCGCCGGCCGCGCGGGGCGAGCGAGTAAACCCGGCACGGTATTGCTGCAAACCCATCAGAGCGACAATCCGCTACTCAAAGATCTGCTGCACCGCGGTTATGGCGAATTTGCTCGCAGCCAACTTGCCGAACGGCAGCAGGCATTGTTGCCACCGGCATGGCATATGATCCTGATAAAAGCCGAGGCGCATCAGGCCAGCGACGCCGACACGTTCCTAGCAGAGTTTGCCGCGTTATTACCGCAGGATAATGCGTTTGAGGTAATTGGCCCGATGCCAGCTCCACTGGATCGCAAAGCCGGGAAATTCCGGCGGCAACTGCTGGTTCAAGCCGCCGACCGCAAGCGTTTGCAACAAGTATTTGAACAGCTATTGCCGCAAGCGGAAGCGCTAACCAGCGGCAAACGCTGCCGCTGGAGTTTGGATCGCGACCCGCAAGATCTGCTGTAATCACGCCATGATCCAGCGCGACTAACAGAAAACCGCACCACAAAAATGGCCGCAAGCATAGCAATCTTCCTGCCATAACGGCTAGAATGTGCGGTTATTCGTTATCAACCCTATTTTTGTAGTCAGTGTCAATAGAACGCCAATGAAATCACATATCCAATCTTTGCTTGAACAGACAGTAGCCCAATTAAAACAGCAGGGGCTTATCCCTGAAGATACTGATCCCAGAATTCAGGTAGACCGCACCAAGGATAAAAGCCACGGCGATCTGGCCACTAATTTGGCAATGATGCTGACCAAAGCTGCTGGGAAACCGCCACGGGAACTGGCGCAGTTACTCATCGACAACCTGCCAGCCTCCAGCCATGTGGCTAAAGTGGAAATCGCTGGCCCTGGATTTATCAACTTTTTCATCGACGACAATGCACTGGCCAAACAGCTGCAAAAAGCATTAGCAGATGCGCACTTAGGCGTTGCATTACCGGCGGCACAGACGGTGGTGGTTGATTATTCCTCGCCAAACCTTGCCAAAGAGATGCACGTGGGCCATCTGCGCTCCACCATCATCGGCGATGCGGTGGTACGGGCACTGGAATTTCTTGGTCATCACGTGATCCGTCAGAACCACGTGGGCGACTGGGGCACTCAGTTCGGCATGTTACTGGCCTATATGGAAGAATTGCGGGCGGCCAATGGCGCTACATCGGAAGTAGAATTATCCGATTTGGAAAGTTTTTATCGGGCCGCGAAAGTGCGCTTTGATGAATCAGAAGCATTCGCCACCCGTGCCCGTCATCTAGTGGTGGAGCTGCAGTCCGGCGACGAGTATTGCAACAAACTGTGGCGTGAATTCAATGAAATTTCACTGAGCCACTGTCACAAGGTTTATCAACGCTTGGGCGTCAGCCTGACTCGTAAAGATGTACACGGCGAAAGCGCTTATAACGACGACCTACCGCAAGTGGTAAAAGATCTGGAGGCTCAAGGGCTACTGACCGAAAGTCATGGTGCCAAAGTAGTGTTTCAGGAAGCGTTCCGCACCAAAGAAGGCGAACCATTACCGGTGATTATCCAGAAAGCTGACGGCGGTTATCTGTATGCCACCACCGATCTGGCGGCCATGCGTTATCGCTCATCGGTACTGCACGCCGACCGGGTGCTGTATTTTGTGGATCTGCGCCAAGCGCTGCATTTCCAGCAGGTTTTCAGTCTGGCCCGTACCGCAGGTTTTGTGCGGCCAGAGATGTCGCTGGAACACATGGGCTTCGGCACCATGAACGGCGAAGATGGCCGGCCATTCAAAACCCGTACTGGCGGGGTGGTGAAACTCATCGACCTGCTGGATGAAGCACATGATCGTGCGCTAGAACTGGTGCGCAGTAAGAATCCAGAGATGGATGCCGCGACGCTGGAAAAAATTGCGGCAGTGGTTGGGGTGGCCTCGGTAAAATATGCCGATCTGTCGAAAAATCGCGCCAGTGATTACATTTTCAGTTTCGACCAGATGTTAAGTTTTGAAGGCAATACCGCACCTTATCTCCTATACGCCTATACCCGTGTCGCCGGTATTTTCAAAAAGGCAGAAGATATTGATCTGTCTACTGCAACCATTACGCTAGAGCATGACAAAGAGAAAGAGCTAGGCAATAAGCTGGCACAATTTAGCGAAGTACTATTGCGGATGGTGGATAAGGGCCAGCCACATCTGTTGTGTGCGTACCTGTATGAACTGGCAGGCGCGTTCTCCAGCTTCTACGAAGCCTGCCCAGTGCTGGCTGCTGATACAGCAAGCCAGCGCGATAGCCGTCTGTTACTGGCGAAGCTAACCGCTAAAACCTTGAAGCAGGGGTTGTCATTGTTAGGTATTGATACTCTGGAGCAGATGTAACCGATGCGCAGCGATTACGCTAACAGCAAACCGCGCCGACAACAGCGCGGTAACCTCAAAAAACCTCAGCCACCTAAACGGCCGCCGTTGCTGCTGTTTTTGATGGTATTGGTGGTAGTCGCTGGTTTTGGTTATTTTTTGTGGACGCTGAAGAACGGCAGTCCGGCACCAGTAACCCAAGAGCCGGTAAAGGTTGTCATTCCAGAAAAGACATCGCCCAAGAAAGATCCTAATGCACTGCCCCCAAAACCTAAAGAAGAGTGGACGTATCAGCAGGAGTTAGAGAACAAACAGGTTGAAGTGGATTTACCGGAAAAGAGCAACCAACCGACCCGCCCCTACCAGATGCAGTGCGGTTCTTTCCGTAAAGAATCACAGGCACAGGAAATGAAAGCGGTTATCGCCTTCCAGGGGCTAGAAGCGCAAGTGCGGAAAATCGACGGCAACAGCGGCGTCTGGTACAAGGTGGTGCTAGGGCCCTATCAGAGTAAACGCAAAGCGGAAACCGACCGCCATGAGTTGCAACGCGCTGGCCTAAACGGCTGTATGATCTGGTTCTGGGAAAGTTAACAGCCCACAAGCACATACAAAACCGCAAGTCATTGGCCTGCGGTTTTTTTCTTACTAAGCCTGATGGCATACGCTTAAAAACTGCGGTTCCTATGCTTGATATTCATTGCTCCACCCCCATATTAACCTCTATCGCACCCTGACGGCACCGCCCGTCAGCCAGCCAAGAGGATTTATCGTGACAACAATCGTATCAGTGCGCCGTGACAACCAAGTGGTAATGGCCGGTGATGGCCAAGTTTCTCTGGGGAATACCGTCATGAAAGGTAACGCCCGCAAAGTCCGCCGTCTTTACCACGACAAAGTGATCGCTGGATTCGCCGGAGGCACTGCCGATGCGTTCACCTTGTTCGAACGTTTTGAAGCCAAACTGGAAATGCATCAAGGACACTTGATGAAAGCCGCCGTGGAACTGGCCAAAGACTGGCGTACTGACCGCATGTTACGCAAGCTGGAAGCACTGCTGGCGGTAGCGGATGCTGAATGTTCATTAATCATCACCGGTAATGGCGACGTACTGCAGCCGGAAAACGACCTGATTGCCATAGGTTCCGGTGGTAACTACGCCCAGGCAGCCGCTATCGCCATGCTGGAAAATACCGAACTTACGGCACGCGACATTTGCGAAAAAGCCTTAACCATCGCTGGCAATATCTGCGTGTTTACTAACCAGTTCAAGACCATTGAAGAGCTGAATTACTGAATTCTGCGTGAGGAAGTACCATGTCGGAAATGACACCCCGCGAAATCGTCCACGAACTGGACGCTCATATCATCGGCCAGCAAAAAGCCAAGCGCTCAGTAGCGGTTGCCTTACGTAACCGTTGGCGGCGGATGCAATTGGATAGCGCACTGCGCCAGGAAGTGACCCCGAAAAATATCCTGATGATTGGCCCGACCGGTGTTGGTAAGACCGAAATCGCCCGCCGTCTGGCAAAGCTCGCCAATGCGCCGTTTATCAAGGTAGAAGCCACCAAATTCACTGAAGTGGGTTATGTCGGCAAAGAAGTGGATCAGATCATCCGCGATCTGACTGATGCGGCCGTCAAGATGACCCGCGAACAGCAGATGCTGAAATGCCGTACCCGTGCCGAAGAAGCTGCCGAGGAACGAGTGTTGGATGCACTATTACCTAAGCCTAAAAACGACTGGGACAGCGAAAAAGAAGATAGCTCGCACACCCGGCAGATCTTCCGCAAAAAACTGCGCGAAGGTCAGTTGGACGATAAAGAGATAGAAATCGATGTCGCCGGTCCACAAATTGGCGTGGAAATCATGTCACCTCCCGGCATGGAAGAGATGACCAACCAGTTGCAGAGCCTGTTCCAGAATATGGGTCAAGGCCAGACCAAACGCCGCAAGCTGAAGATCAAAGAGGCAATGAAACAGCTAACCGAAGAGGAAGCCGCCAAGCTGGTGAATCAGGAAGATCTTAAAGATCAAGCGATTGAACTGGTCGAGCAGCACGGCATCGTGTTCTTAGATGAAATCGACAAGATCTGTAAACGTGGTGAAACCTCTGGTCCCGATGTCTCCCGCGAGGGGGTACAACGTGACCTGTTGCCATTGGTAGAAGGCTGTACCGTTAATACCAAACACGGCATGGTGCGCACCGATCACATTCTGTTTATCGCTTCCGGTGCCTTCCAGATGTCTAAACCGTCGGATTTGATCCCAGAGCTCCAGGGGCGTCTGCCCATTCGTGTGGAACTGGATGCGTTGACCGCTAGCGATTTCAAACGCATTCTGACGGAGCCACACGCATCGCTGACCGAACAGTATGTGGCACTGATGGCAACAGAAGGAGTGACAGTAGAATTTACGGAGTCAGGCATCGACCGCATCGCCGACGCCGCCTTCCAGGTGAATGAAACCACCGAAAATATCGGTGCAAGACGGCTGCACACCATCATGGAGAAACTGATGGAAGATATCTCCTATGAAGCCGCCGACAAATCCGGCGCCCATTACGTGATTGATGCCGAGTACGTCAACGCCCATCTGGAAACCTTGGTACACGACGAAGACCTCAGCCGCTTTATTCTTTAAAAACAGCCTATTATTGCCTTTTACTGCCGCCTTAAAGGCGGCAGTTTGCTGTCTAGCATTATGATTTTGCTATCTACGTCTATCTTTGCGTCAGTTGTGACAAAAAAATGCTGCACCCTGTTCTGCCACTTGTTAATATCGCTTACCGCAAGTCAACATTTGTAACCCACAATGGCACGGAAGCTGCTCATTTGTACCCAATGTCAATGCCCGTGCCGATTCCAGAGAAAGGCACTATGAAAAAACTCGTTACGTTAGTAATGGCATTCAGTCTGCTGACCGCTTGTACTTCTGCGACAAGAGAATCAGTAAACACACTGCCAGTAGCCACGCCAAAAATTAGCCCAACACTCCAAGCGCCAGAACAACTCGGTCTAAAACGTGTCGTGGCCATTGCGCGTTTCACTGATGAAACTAAACGTGGAAGTTTCCTCCTTGATAAAGATGGTGATCGGATTGGTAAGCAAGCTGCCGATATTCTTGCCGCTCGTCTTACTGAGACGCACAAATTCATCATGTTGGAAAGAAACGACCTGAATAAAGTGTTATCAGAAAACAAGTTGGCCGGTAAAACTATGCCGTCAGTGGGAGCTGATTTTTTGATTATCGGCTCAGTTTCTGAATTCGGTCGCTCCACCACCAGTGAAGTCGGCATTTTCAGCCGTAATAAAATTCAAAAAGCCAATGCGACTGTTAACGTACGTTTGATTAACACGCGTACAGGGGAAATTGTCTATTCAGAGGAAGCCTCGGGGGAAGCTGTTGTTGAAGCCAACCACGTATTCAATGTTGGTGAACGTGCCAGTTATGATTCATCGCTAGACGATAAAGCCGTCTCTGCGGCCATTTCCAAACTTGTCAGTAATATCACCGAAAATCTACTCGATAGCCCATGGCGCGCTTACTTGATCGGTCAGCAAGGTTCGCTATGGATGATGACTGGAGGACAATCACAAGGGCTGAAAACAGACGAGCTTTTTGACGTTTTTAAAGAAGGCGAAACAGTTAAGAATCCCCAGACTGGACTATTGATAACGTTGCCAGGTGAAAAAATCGCCACGATTAAAGTTAAAAGTTTTATCGGCAAAGGCAGTAATGAATTGTCTCTATGTGAACTGGTGTCAGGAACGATCAATCCTAAACAGCTCACAGGTCTTGTGGTTCAAGAACAGAAAAAGGCATAACCCATGAAAAAAATATTTCTCATAGCCATCACGCTTTTTCTAAGCGCTTGTAGTTCCCATTATGAAACCACAACTCAGGTAGATGACAAAGCTTATCTCCAATTAACTGGCAGTCTGGCAGGAGCACAGTTGGTTTTAGATCAACAGCCAGCGATAAATTTAGATGGGGTTGCTAGTTACAAGGAGAAAGATGAAACGGTAATTAAGTTTGTGGTGGCAACTGGCAACCATTTAGTTGAAATCCATAAGAACGGTGAAACGTTAGTTAAGCGCAATATTTTTGTGACTAACGGTAATACTTTTGAAATACGGATCCCCTGATGAGAAAACATAACACAATACTCGTAGCATTAGCGTTGATAGTACTTGGCGGTTGTGCGGCCAATAATAACAGTATTTATTATTGGGGTAATTACTCACAGACTGCATATGAATATCAAAAATCGCCCAGCGAAAGCAGCCGTCAAGCACATGTGCAATCACTCACAGCTATCGTTGAAAATGCGGTAGCGCAACATAAGAAAATTCCACCAGGCATTTGTGCAGAATTAGGTATGCTACAAGCTCAGAATTCACCGAAACTAGCACTACAGTATTTTAATCAAGAAAAAAGCTTGTTCCCTGAGTCAGCACCGCTTATGGACAAGCTGATAAACGATCTACACAAGGATGCTCGTTCATTATGAGAAACATAATTCTATTACTATTAATCACCACAGCATCCTTGCTGACAGGCTGTGCGACCCCCAACTATGTTACTAAGCAGGCCGCATATCCCCTGATGTACCAACAACATCCACTGTCAATATTAGTGGTGCCAGCAATTAATCATTCAACCGCTGCCGATGCACCGGAACTGTATTCAACAACCATAGCGACCCCGCTGGCAGAGGCTGGATACTATGTACTGCCGCTACCAATTACTAATATGCTGCTTCAACAGCAAGGGGTGGTTGACGGCGAGCAATTAGAGAAGGTTGATGCCACCAAGTTCCATGGATTGTTTGGTGCTGACGCGATATTATTTGTCACTATTAATCAATGGGATACAAATTACTATGTTACTGGTGGTAACGTTACTGTAGGTGCGTCGTTCCGTTTAGTATCAACTAGTAGCAATGAGGAACTTTGGCATTACAGTAATACCATCGTTTATAACACTTCCGGCAATAGCGGTAACTTAATTGCTGATCTTATTTCAACGGCGATCAGCACCGCCATAACTGACTATGTTCCAATTGCCAGAACCGTTAATGGGATGGTGGTCAATACACTTCCCGCTGGCAAATACAGTCCGCTCTATGACAAAGATGGTACAGTCAAAATTCTTGAACAGAAACAAGTGAACTAAGCGCAATATCTTCCTTGGGGCGATTGTCTTAGTGCAATACTGGACAGTCACCCCTGCGACTATGATTGAAGGATGAACCTGAAGTACCGCATCATGAAACATGATTAATTGTTTGTTTTATTTAGTTTTCTCCACGAATATCAGTGAAGTTTTAACTACGGTAAAATCTCGCCATCATCAATACTGAGATGCCACACAAGAAGACTTGCAGAAACGGCCATGCTGCCACAAATTAATCACGTTGCTGCATCCGCAGGGTTTTCAGCCAGAAGAGTTCCTGGCAATGATTAGTAAACGCTTTGCGCTGAGGGGTGATAGTGATATCTGCAGGGGCGCTGACAACCGTGTAGGTACTCCAGCATTCGGCACACAGTTGCTCATCTTCGACATCATCTTTTTCATACTGATGTTGCACCACCACACCATCGGCAAAGTGATACTGGGTATCAATGGCCGTCACCGTTACACCATCATCTTGATACGACAAATCCCGCTGCTGTTGCCCTACAATCACCGCGCTGCGCTGGTGAATAGCATCGATGTAGTGAGCCAGAGACGTCATTCTGTTACCTTTCTATATTTGATTCAGCAAGATAGTCTTGCTGTCTGAGCAAATTTAGCAGACGATGATACACCAATCATTAAGTTTGGGGCGTGACCGATGCCTGCACTTAGCAGGTAAGCTTTTAATCGCCGTTACCGCCCACAATGGTTAGGATTCAATTATTGCTATCTGGAGTACCTATGAAAACCATCGCATGTATCTGTGCCAGCCTATCACTGCTGACCAGCTCACTCTTTGCCGTCCATGCCGACGAGTTTACTCTGAGCAGTCCTGATATTAGCCCCAACGCCATCATTCCCGCCCGTTTTGAGGCCAATACCTTTGGTTGCCATGGTGACAACCAATCGCCAGAACTGCGTTGGAGTGGCGCCCCGTCAGCGACCCAAAGTTATGCACTGACAGTTTACGACCCAGATGCGCCTACTGGTTCTGGTTGGTGGCACTGGATGGTTATTAATATTCCCGCGACCACAACGCATCTGCCTGCCAATGCCGGGGCTTTGGGCGATAAAGGCTTACCACCGGGAGCCAGCCAGGTTCGCATCGACTATGGCGTCAAAGCCTGGGGTGGCACTTGTCCACCGGTGGGCGATAAACCTCACCGCTATATTTTTACCCTTTATGCGTTGAAAACCGCCAAACTGGAAGTCCCGGCTGAGGCTACCGCTGCTGTAGGTGGTTTTATGATTAACGCCAATGCAATTGCCAAAGCCAGCTTCACCGGTTACTACGGCCGTGCGGCGCAGCAGTGACACTCAACATTGACGGCATCAGTAAGCCTTTGCTGATGCTGTCAGCTAACTACCACGCGCAACACACCGCCGCGTATATATCGCCAATTCTGCTTCGATAATGCGTAGTAAAATCAATGCGCGGCAAAATCGGCGAACGCCTGTAATTGTTTACCTAAAAACTCGCGCGTCGCGGCATCGGTGAGTTTGCCTTCACTGATTTTCCCCATCGCCTGCCCTATCATGGCTTCTGGCTTGTTCATCACCTTAGCATCAAAAAATACCAGAATTTGCCGCAGGTGATACTGCATCCGCGCGCCACCAATCACGCCAGGAGAGGCACTTTCAATCATCACTGGCTTGCCATCTAGTGGTTGAGGTGTTACCCGCGATAACCAGTCGAGGGCATTTTTCAACACCCCAGGGACAGAGTAATTATATTCAGGAGAGACAATAATCAGCCCATCGGCTTCAGCAATCATAGACGCCATCTGTAGCACTGCCTCGGGAAAACCCTGAGCTTCCTGCACATCGGCGTTATACAGCGGAAAATCACCAATAGAACCCAAAGGCGCAATTTCTACATTGGTAGGGGCCAGTTGCGGCAATGCCCGAGCAACGGTGGCATTCAGAGAATCCTTACGCAGACTACCAACCAGCGTGACAAACTTTAAGGGTTTTTCACTCATAAACCTGACTCCATGTTAGCGGCTCGACTTAATCGCATCATACGCTGGAGCCAGGGGCACTGTCACACGGTTCTGTTAAACGCTTATGCGAGCAACGCTTGCAGCGAAACGTTGCCTCGCAACCCTTTAAGATTAAAACGGTCACCCGCAGGCCCCTGCGGCAATAACACCTGGTCGCCCACCTGCAATTTTTGCCAGCGTTTTCCTTGCGGTAATCGCAGCGTCAACCACAACGCCTGCGGTTGTCTTTCTGGCAGTGCCAGTTTGCCATCAAGCCGCTGTAACTGCGGATCATATTGCAAACTCAGGCCAGTTTTACCCCAAGGTGTGGGCACCGGTTCACAACTCACTGGCTTGCCACTGAACAACCAGGCATGGGGCAGCGCTTTGGCCAGATGCAGTCCCTGATCATCATCAAATACCAACGCCCAACGCAGCAATAATGGTATTGTCAGCTGTGCGGGCATACAAAATAATGGCATACCCCCAGTGATATCAGTCACCTCGCCCGCTGTCCAGCTGCCAGGCGTATGGGCATGATAACGATGGGCGTACATAAACAGCAGATACTCATCCACTCGCCCGAGTGACAACAACTGCCGCGCATAACCGTATGAGATAAAGCCCAGCAAATTACGTTCGTGCTCGTTGGCGGCGGTGATATTCGCTACCACCCCGATGCTGGTGGCACCATAGGCGCGCATACAGTTAATCACCAAATGCGACAGCTCAGTTGGCAACACATCCGCGTGCAGCAACTCTGCATAGGCGCGATGCGGCCAGCCCTGTTCGCTAGGGTTTTGCTGCGCCAGCGCCTGACGAAACGTCAATTTGGCCCCAGGAAGTGGGCCGATGTAGGGGGGCTTCATGTCGTGGCGAATGTTGGCACGAATGCTCTGCTCCAGCCGCCCATGCAGTTGTTTAGCGCGCTGTTGCCAATGTTGCGCCAGTGAACGTTCACCGCCTATTTTGCCCCAAACGGCAGCAATATCATTTAGTCCCCGCACCGTCATGGCAGTGTTGGCAAAATAGGGTTTCCACCAGATAGTGGGATCTTCAAACAGGCAAGCATCGGATTCATTCCAGCCGTGGATCAGCCCATAGCCCGGATCGTCCTGTGGCAGTTGCAAACTGACATCATGCAGTTCCAGCAAAATACTGGCAGTGGCCGCAATTTTGTGGCGATGCTTCTGCAGCAGGGCTTTATCCGCGGTGTAACGGTAGTAGCGAGCCAGCAGCGATAAGGTCAAACCAAACTGGGCGGTTTCGGGGCCGCGCATGTTGATCATGCCGTCATCGGCGACAAAATCGCTAAAATAGCCATCCAGCACCGCAGCAGCTTGCGCAAAACGGCCCCACTCCAGATTGGCATACAGCGAACTGGTGAAAGTATCCTGAAAGCCGTCGTACTCCTGCCCATAATAATCGCGATCCACTGCGCCGTACTTTGGATAGACGCCGTCAGGACGCACAATCTGTTCGCGGGCAAAGGCAAACTGCACCATATCGCCCCAACTTTGATCGGGTAAGGTGACGCTGGCGCAATCGTGCAACAATTGCTGCCAATAGCCGCTAAAACGCAGCAATGCCCGGTAAAAATCGGCTGCCGCCGGTGGCTGTCGTCTAGGCGGATAAGCTGGATAGCTGTAACCATAATGCACCTCGCTGACTTTGCCATCTTCAATCAATGCGGAACGATGCCAAGTCTGGGTGATAAAACGGTCGGTGGCATCCACATCGGCAAATACCAGCAGGTCATAGTAGCGGTTGTGGCTGATTGGGATCACTTTATGGACTGCCGGTAACCAGCCCCCCAACAACCCCTCATAACGTTTAGCCGCCAGCGCATCATCACCACAGCCCTTCAGCACCTGCCGCGGATGATATGTGCGGGTGCGGCCGTTGGGATAAACCATCATGGTATCGTCACATTGGCGAGTCCCAATAAAACTGTTCCAAGGCAAACGACCACCATAATCTTCAGCATTGAGCTTGGACGCCAATGGTGGCGCCACGCTGCGCACTTGCAGCTCGTCCGGCTCACCCTTTGCGAGCAGTTTATCTGCCAGTAAATCCGCATCTGCCATCGCGACTTCTGCCAATGACATGCCTAAATAGTATGGCTGGTCGGTGGCGAATGTCGCCTCCAGGCGTTTGCTCAGCATTAACACTTGTTGACCATGACACATCGCCAATGACCCGTCAGGTTGCCGCAGATCTTCATATACCGACCAACTCAGCCCCAGTTCCTCAAATTCACCTATAGGGGTAAAACCCTCAAGTTGCGATGGCGTCAGTGGTTGTAGTCGCGGACTGGCGGCCAGCCCCGGTTGAGAAGTCGCCGCCTGCAGCCTGCCCACAGCCACGGCGGCGGTGGTTAATGCCACAGATTGTAAAAAGTGCCTTCTGTCCATCTGCTCTCCCCGAATGATTGGTTGTATGCGTCAGTTACTATCTAACGGGTAATACCCGCACAGGTGCTTTATTTAGTAAGCGTTAACATAATAATTTTATATCGTATACCATATAAAATTAACCAATTGCAACATCAAATCCCTCCCAGCTGTTTGGTTGGCCCCCATTGGGGTTGTGTGGTGTGGTAATTGGGGAAAAGCCCAGATTCCGTTATTATGCGCTTTTTGCCAGTCACTGCTGGCAGTCTTAGCATTGGACAAGGCATGTCAGAACAGCTGCAAACCATTCCATTTTCTCTGCGCGATTACCGCATTGTGGCGCTATCAGTGCTCGGTGGTGCGTTGGAAGTCTATGACTTTATTATCTTTGTGTTTTTATCGGTGACCATCGCTGATGTATTTTTTCCGCCCTCAGTTCCAGAGTGGTTAAGGCTGGTACAAAGTCTGGTGATCTTCTCAGTCGGTTATCTGGCGCGGCCACTGGGTGGTATTGTGATTGCGCATTTCGCCGATAAATTTGGCCGCAAACACATGTTCAATTTCACGGTATTGTTTATGGCAATGCCCTGTTTGCTGATTGGTGTATTACCCGGCTATGCCGAAATTGGCGTCTGGGCTCCATTACTGTTGTTGCTGGCACGGATTGTTCAAGGGGCAGCGTTGGGCGGTGAAGTCCCCAACGCTTGGGTATTTGTGGCCGAGCACTCGCCCAAGCCGCATCGCGGCTATGCCTTGGGACTACTGCAAGCCGGGCTGACGTTGGGCTACATGCTGGCGGCATTAACCGCTACATTAATCACCCGCAATGTGTCCGATGCCGAGTTACAACAATGGGCCTGGCGTATCCCATTTATCATTGGCGGTATCTTTGGCTTTATTTCGGTGTGGCTAAGGCAATGGCTCAGCGAAACACCGGTATTTATGGCGTTACAAAAGGAACAACAATTAGTGCAAAAACTGCCGCTGTCTGCGGTATTTCGTCAGCACAAATATGCAGCGCTCCCGGCAGCGTTGCTGACCGCCATGTTAGTGTCGGCGGTGGTGATGACGGTCGTCGTTACGCCCATTGCACTGCAAAAGTTTTATGGCATGGATGCAGCCACCACCTTTGAAATCAGCTGTATCGCCATTTTGTTCCTGAATGTGGGCTGTGTAATTGCCGGGAAATTGGCAGATCTGTTCGGGCGCTGGCAAACTGTCGCGCTCTATAGCGTGTTGCTGGCTGTTGGCACCTCGGTGCTGACACTGGTGCTGGATGCTCCGCCAAAAACCTTATTGTTGGGATACGCGATTGCCGGACTCTGTAGCGGTATTATCAGCGCGGTGCCTGCAATCGTGGTGCAGCTATTCCCGCCTGCGGTTAAAGTCACCGGAATTTCGCTGGTGTATAACCTGACCTATTCTGTCTGCTCCAGCATTATGCCATTGGCACTGCTGGCATTATTGCATGCACATCGCTGGGGCATGGCAGTGTTTGCCTGGGGCATGATGTTGCTGGGTCTGGCAACGGCTTATCTGTTTCGCCATGTCAGACGTTATAGCGATTAAGTCGGTTGCCGTTGCCATTGGTGTTTTTTGCCGAACCCCAAACGGTTATCCACCATTTTTACCGTCTGCAACTGCAACTGCCACAGCGGTGCGGACTTGAGTTTAGCGATAGGGAAACGCTGACAGTAACGCGCTTTGATTGCCGCTATATCAGCTGCAGCGACTTTAGCGGCAATGGCGGTAAACTGAATGCCCTGAATGTACAGCACCGCTTCTGTTTGTTCGGCAATGGTGCCTGCAACCTGCGCATTAGCCAGCATGGCTTGCGTATGGCGGCTGTCGTCGGCGGTCATCAGATAGCAACACATGGTTGCAGCATCAAACACATAAAAACAGCTGGCACACCACAGGCCTTGCTGATCCTGAGTACAAAGCGTTAGCACATGTTGCTGTTGCAAATATTGGGTGATGGCTGCGGCCGCGGCGGTCATTATGACTCCGATATCAATGAAGATACGCCATCATAAAACATAACCGCCACAGTCCCCAACTCCCCACACACCGCTACGGCGGGCGTTAAGCATCGCCCCAGACTTCGTTCGCAATGTCTACCACCAGTGCCAGCTTACGGCGCTGCTCGTCAAAGGCGATGTTATTGCCATGCACCGTTGACGAGAAACCACACTGTGGCGACAGCGATAACTGTTCTAACGGTGCATAACGGGCGGCTTCATCGATACGGCGCTTGATGGCATCTTTTGACTCCATCTGCCCAAATTTACTGGTGATCAGCCCCAATACCACATGTTTACCTTTGGGCAGATAACGCAGTGGCCGAAAATCACCCGAGCGCTCGTCGTCATATTCGAGGAAAAACGCATCCAGCTCCATTTTGGCTAACAGTGCTTCCGCCACCGGCTCATAGTTACCTGCTGCCGCGTAAGTGCTGCGGAAATTACCACGGCACAAGTGAATGCCCAAGGTCATGCCTTGAGGTTTATAAGCCACTACCCGGTTAATAAAATCGGCGTAGCGATACGGCAGTTCATTAGGGTCATCACCGCGACTACGCGCCGCTTCACGCATTTTTTCGTCACACAGATAAGCCAGATTGGTATCGTCCATCTGCACATAACGGCAACCCGCATCCGCCAATGACTGCAACTCGGCGCCATAGGCTTTGGCTACGTCTTCATAGAATTCAGGTTCCAATTGGGGATACGCCTGCTGGCTGATCCCGGCCCGACCACCACGAAAATGCAGCATGGTCGGTGATGGCAAAGTCACTTTGGGCACCAGCGCGCTACCTAATGCTTGCGTCTGCTGCTGTAGATACACAAAATCTGCCAATTGGATATTCTTCACATGGCGCACTTTGTCCATCACTTTGATAACCGGCGGCGCTAATTCCAAGCTGCCGTCGTCACGGGTAATGGTGCGCGGTTCTTCACTGACAACGCCCCCTAACTGCCGCAGAAAATCCACATGGAAATAGGTACGCCGAAATTCACCATCGGTAATCACTTTCAGCCCCACATCCCGTTGCATGCCAATCACCTCGGCAATGGCGCGGTCTTCCACTTGTCGCAGTTGCGCCGCATCAATGCCGCCGCTGGCAAACGCCGCTCTGGCTTGTAACAGATAACCCGGGCGTAAAAAACTGCCAACATGCTCGGCGCGAAAAGGCAACGGGACAACTGAACTCATGGTTCCTCCGACGAGGGTAGAAATACTAGACCAGCACATGCTAGCACTGGCGCTACAACTCAGGGCAGTCATAGCGTTGCAGATATCGGCTTAGTTGAATAAGTTTCAGCAACTGCCGTATTGATCATGAAAAACTTTCAGCAGCGCGGATGATAGTAATGGTGGCCACGAAAGCCTTGACCTGAGCACAACGGCGGCGGCACTATGCAGCTTTTAATCAAGATATACGCGCTAATGCCTGCCAAACTTTATCTCCTGCGTCATGGTCAGACCCGTTTTAATGCCGAGCGTCGTCTGCAAGGACAATGTAATTCACCACTCACCGCCCTAGGCGAACGTCAGGCCTATGCCATGGGCGTTACCCTCAAACAGCACATCCGTGATGTCCAGCAGTGGCAAGTTGTCAGCAGCCCCCTAGGGCGGGCGCTGCAAACAGCGGAACGGGTTTGTGCCGGTCTTGGCATCAGCAGTGAACATATCCGCACCGATGCACGCATACAGGAAGTCGGATTAGGGCAATGGGAACAGTGTCATATCGACGAAATTCTGGCATCACAGCCACAACTGCAACAACAACCAGACTGGTATTTAAAGGCACCACAAGGGGAAGAGTTTACGGCCATCCGTTTGCGTCTCAACCATTGGCTGGCAGAACTGCACGCCAATGACAGACTGATAGTCATCAGCCACGGCTTGACCGGCATGATACTGCGGGCATTGTTGTTACAGTTGCCTTATGAAGAGATCTGGCAACTGGAACGGCCACAGGATGCGTTTTACTATTATCGGCACGGCGACCTAAAAAAACTCAACGTCGCGCCTGACCTGCTTGAATTAGCCGTGCATCAATAGCACTCAGCAGCCGCGCAATAAACTCGTTATCCTCGGTGTTGTGGCAACCGCTATGTGCGTGGCACAAACATAAATCGCCTAGCAACACCTTACTGAGATCGTTGTGGCAACACGCCTGCCATAACTGTGCGGCAGCGGCTTCTGGCGAATGCTCATATCGGCGTCGTTGCAACCACAAAAACGCAGCTACTCGGTACTGGGGTGATGAACGACTAAAGATAAAATGCCAATCCATAATCGTTGCGTTCAGTTAGACAAGTTAACCCGATCGCGGCCATCTTTCTTCGCCCGGTACAGTGCGGTATCGGCGGCAAACAGTAGCGCTTCTGGGGTACGGAACTGACCATTGACCTCAGCGGCAATCCCCTGACTCACGGTGATCCCCGATTTGCCCGCCAATTCCCCACAATTAATCTGCGAAATCCGCTCACGCAAGCCTTCGGCAATAGTTTTAGCCTGCACTCCATTCATACCCGGCAGGATCAGCGCAAACTCTTCACCGCCATAACGCGCGGCCAGACAATCTTCATCCGGCAAGGCCTGTTGCAGCGCATAGGCCACCTGCTGCAAACAACGGTCACCCTGAATATGACCAAAACGGTCGTTAAACAGTTTGAAGTGATCCACATCCACAATCACTATCGAAATTGGGTCGCGCGTTGTGGTGCATTGTTCCCAGAGTTTCTGCAAGGTCTCAAAAAAGGCCCGGCGGTTTGCCAGCCCGGTTAACGCATCGGTAGATGCCAGTTGATGCAACCGTTGGATTTCGGCTTTTTGCGCTCTCAAATCTTGAAAAGTCGCCAGCAAACAAGGTTGCTTTACCGGCATAAACGACAGTGACATATTCACGGGTACTGCGGTTTCGTTGATATCGATCATCATTTCTGAGGCACTGTGCACCAATGCTTGCGGATCGCCGTACTGCTCAAAGCAGTTACGATAAAAAGCTGACCACGGTGAGGCCAGAAACGAGTGTAATTGCTTACTTACTAGCATCTCGGTGGTGGATGCAAATAACGATAGCGCCGCCTTATTGGCATAAACCACTGTGCCTTGTAAGTCCAACTGCAACGTGGGTTGCTGTAGCCGCTCCAATAACAGTTGCAGCATGTCTACTTCATTAGCAGCTTGTGCAATTCCCGCGGGTATCACCTCGTCAACGATAGTGATAGACGGTTTTGAGTTTGATTGTGAAGACATCGTCGTTCTCCCTGTTATTCATGCCTGGCAACAGACACAGTTTTCAGGGTTAGGCTACAAACTCCGCTCGGCAATTACCTTCTGCCAACCTTACCGTGTAACATGCTGATATAAATAGCTTTATTTTTTATGATTAAAGCGACTACAGACAGCATTTGCCATTAAGTAAGCATAATTTTTGACATCCCATACTTGCCACATATCAAAAATCATTAGGCTGGTTTGCCCATATATAGATGCAACACGGTCGTGATTATGGGTGAAGTTAACCAAAGCGGAAGTACAAGATTTTTGATAGCGCTAATGCAAGGGGAAGAATACAGCCAATATTGACGGCGGATGATGAATGAGGTGCCACAGCTGTTTGTCAGTTAAACCATGTGAACACAGGCCATAATGTGCCAGTAGCACGTCGGGCCTGTGTCCGCCAAGCTCAACTAGAACTTATAACCAAAACCAATGGTCACTGAGCTGATATCGTAAGGATCATCAGCAAAGAAATGGTTGTACGCAAGTGTAGTGAAATAGCGGCCATAATCGGCTTTTAGCCCAATACTGGCAACGGGTTTATATTCGTTATCTGACGCTGAGCCCGATAGGGAGAAGCCATCGCCAACATAGTTCACCTCGACTTTGGCATGTAGATAGCTGTAACCTGCTTTTACAAAACCCTGCACCGTTGGCGTAAAGGGGTAACTGGCTTTCATCGCTACGTCTATGGCATAGACGTCAATATCAATACCTTCGTTACTGCTGGGCCAATAGTGGAAATCTGACTCCACTGCCCATATGGCATTTAATGGAATACCCGCGGTAACACCATACACGGCTTTGTTATCATCGAGGCCGTCTGTCAGGTTTGTGCCATAACCGACGTTAGCCGCCAGATAAAACTGACTATCAACTTTCTGAGATGACTCATCTGCCACCGCCGCAAATGAAAGCAAACCCGCGATTGGAATAAATAAAGCAATCTTGCTGTACTGCATGAAATTTCCTTATATCAATAACTATCCATCTAGATAGACTGCAAATACTAGCAGCCCCCGTGAAGATGTTAAACAATGTTGAGCTTAGCTATTGATAAAAATCGCAAAATCAGCAATGAGTTCTCTGTAAATCGTCACGTCACAACCAGTGCCAACAGTGTACAGATTGGGTATTTGAGTAGAGAAACGCCAAGATGAGGCTATGCACAGCGGATTATACAAGCGGAGTTATTACCACTTTTTACAGCAACGGTTGGGTGGTGGTTTGATTATAAAAAATATTTGTCTTAGAAATCCAAGGCGACTAATCGCCGCCTTGAGATTTAGCTTATCTGGGCCTATTCACATTAAAATTGTTGGTAAAATTGTTGGGACAGCCACCAAAATTGTTGGGACAGCCACCAATTTGCAGTGTTGACAGGTATCAACTACGCTGAGTCATTCACATGGAGTGAAGTTACTACAACAAGGAGTGTGTTATGACCGTTGCCCGCCGTCGTTTGATTGATGTTGCATCAACCCCTTATTACCATGTCATAAACCGTTGTGTCCGCCGTGCATTTCTCTGTGGTGAAGATGCGGTAACTGGCCGCAGTTATGAACATCGTCGCGAGTGGATAGCCACCAAAATCCGCCAGCTTTCCGCTATTTTTTGCATCGACATTTGTGCCTATGCGGTGATGAATAATCACTATCATCTGGTGCTAAAAATTGATGCAGAACGCCAGCAGGTATTAAGTTCTTTGGAAGTCATCGAACGTTGGACACAGTTATTCCATCCACCCATGCTGGTAGCTCGCTTTCTCAAAGGTGACAAGCTCGATAAAACACTTCTATTACAGTTGGATGCGTTGATTGAGGAGTGGCGTAAACGCCTCGCTGACATCAGTTGGTTTATGCGCTGCCTAAACGAAGAAATAGCCCGCAAAGCCAATAAAGAAGACAACTGCACCGGCGTATTTTGGGAAGGCCGCTTTAAGTCGCAAGCGCTACTTGATGAGCAAGCACTGTTAACTTGCATGATGTATGTTGATTTAAACCCTATCCGCGCGGGGATTGCCGATAGCATTACAGACTCAGATTTCACTTCTATTCAAACGCGGATTAAAGAGCAGCAGCAAAAAGTCCAGCCAGATAACCCCACATCACCGCACAAAACCACCCCATTAAAACCACTATTAGATTTTGACGGTGCTACTCACACTGCCACACAATCAGGCATTCCGTTTCACTTTGCTGATTACTTGGAACTGATTGATTGGACCGGGCGCGCTGTCCGCACCGACAAACGCGGCGCTATTGCCGAAACAGCACCCAAGCTATTACAACAATTGGGAATAGCGTCAGACGCTTGGATGCGCAGTGCTACCGAATTCAGCAAACAATACGCTCGCGCTTGTGGCAGTTGGGCGGCGATGTGTGAATTCAAAACCCGCCAAGGTGGCAAATGGTGTCGCGGTAAACAATACAGCAGTGAGCTATATCAGTAACACAAACAGATAAACCAGCTGTTCATCAGTAACCAGTGAAATTAGCGCGGCGTTTCACCCACTTCGTCTACCCAAAATTATGCGATTACACCGATTATATCGTCGTCATACTAACTAAACGACACTAAACGGCTTCATTTCTCACCTAAAAGCGATTTAACAACAAAAGATCGAACTAAAAAATAGCCTACAAAAATGATGCCTGTCCTCATATTATCCTATAAATAGTCCACAAAAATGATGCCTGTCCTCATATTATCTCTCCTCATATTATCTCTTCTCCTCATATTATCCTATAAATAGTCCACAAAAATGATGCCTGTCCTCATATTATCATGCCTGTCCTCATATTATCTCTTCCTCATATTATCGTCTAAAATAGTCGAGACAAAATATATCTGTCTCGACTATTGCTTTATTTATACCTCTTTATTAATAACCTGAGGGTCAGGGCTCATAATCACCAAGTTATTTTTATCAGCTTTTAATAAAAGATGAAAGCCAGTTACACCATTATCTTTACAAAGATCTTCTAAAACTAAGGAGTCACCATTTTCACTAACAAAGCTATTTTCAATGACACCATCAAATGGTGTTTTAAAACCAGCACCAATAAATCTTAATCCCTTAGGAGCTAAATCAAGATTAATAAGTTTATAAATGATAATTGTTGGCTTTGTCACAGTT
>NZ_JAFNJD010000049.1:0-37168 GCF_017368415.1 Shewanella sp. 4t3-1-2LB | reverse complement strand
GCCACGCATAATTTCCCCCCCCCTAAACCTATAGGTATTGCCTTTAAAAAAATCCTATAAAGATACCTATAGTTGAACCATGTTCAGGTGTTAATAACTTTGTTCGCGCCCTAAAAGGGCAGATCCAGAGCCGAGGATCTGAAACCTGTGTTGGTAGACTAAACCAGTCGATTATTTATGGGTTTCAGTAGATATGACTATGCAAGAGACAGAGTTGCTTAATAGTGTTTTGAAAGAACTGGCTGAGATAAAAAACATGCTCGCTAGCTCGTCAGGAGCAGACAAAGTTAATTTGGAAAAGGTAATGCTGAACATTGATGACTGTGCTGAGCTGACAGGGTTGTCAAAAGGTCATTTATACAAGTTAACCAGTCAAAATGTTATTCCGTTTTACAAACCAAATGGTTGTCGGATTTATTTTAAGCGGGAAGAAGTGATCGATTGGCTACAGTCCAACCGGGTCAAGACAAACACAGAAATTTCAAAGGAAGTGAGTTCGAGAATAATCAGGGGCCAAAGAAATTAATTTTTTTGGCCCTATGTCTATTGTTCTGTTTTAAAGACTGTCGGCAAAAATATCAGGAAAGCTCCGCATTGCGTCCCTTCTTCTTTGATCTAAGATATCAGCATAAATCTCAGTTGTTTTCAGTTCACTGTGGCCCAGCAAGCGTGATAATGAATAAATATCTAAGCCCCGCGCAAGCTGGTTAACTGCAAACGAGTGGCGACCGGCATGGAAAGTTACATGCTTGGTTATTCCAGCAAGCATTGCCCAATGAAGTAGCGCTACGTTGGTATAGCTGCTGTATCGCAATGCTTTAAACACGCGTTCATCGTTATCCTTGCGCTCTCCCATCAACCTTACCGCTGAATCTGGTAAGTCGAGGTATTGAAGTGCCGTTCCTCTATTCTGGATTTTTTTCTGCTTAAAAATGATTCGAAAATGGCCTTGCTCAAATTCTTCCACTTCTGACCAAACTAGCTTCTGTATGTCAGACCAGCGCAGTCCTGTTGTGCAGCTAAACAGAAAGGCTCGTTTAAGCACGTCATAGCGACATTCAGCTTTTGCCATAGCTTTTATCTCTTCCAGAGTCAGATAAACCCTTTGGTTTGTTTCTGGTTTAACGCTTTTCACCGTCCGAACAGGGTTATCTCTGATAATCCCCTCTTGGTATGCCTGATTCAGGGCCGCCCTTATTTTATTGAAGTAACTGCTTACTGTATTTCTTGACAGCAGTTGATCAGATTTCGTCGTTGCACTTTTCAAAAGATAAGTTTTAAAACCCTCAAGAAAGGCTCTATCAATATCTTCGAATGTGAGTTCTGCTCGCCCATGGTAGCGTCTCAGATGATGTCCGGCTGAGATCCAAATTGAATAATTGGATTTACTGCCAGAAGCTTTGCTATCGGTAACTGAATCGTAATAATCGAAGAAACTGGCAGAGAGTTTAGTTCGATCCTCCAGCTTATGCTTTGATGTCTCGCTCTCAAGAAGTCTCTTAGATCGCACAGCTTCAGCGATCCTTAAAGCTTCTTTATTGTGCTCTCGCTCTGCTGGAGAGCGCGGTTTGTCATAGATGAAGATGTCTAGTGGCTCGTGTGAACGTTTCAGTTTACGTTGCCCGTCTTCAACGTTGGAACCGTAGTAATATACCAAGCGCAAAGAGCGTTTTCCTTCGCGGTCTGGCTGTCGCTTTTCGATAGATACTTTCATTGATGGTTTTCCCCCGTGTTCCCCACGATTATATGGCTGGGGAACACACAGGGCAATATATGACCAAAAGAACACAGGAGAAGTAAAAAGAAAACTAAAAAACATCGTTAGATTTATTTTTTTTGTGTTCAAAATCAATGTTTTAGTTTGTTTTCTTTTGGTGTCTTTTGACTTCTTTTTCTTTCAAGTCTATAACTTCACTTCCCGATACAGAAGCTGGAAAAAATTCTCCCCAGGAGATCGTCTGAGGTAAATTGGCCGGTGATCTCGGCCAGAGCCTGTTGAGTCATGCGCAGTTCTTCAGCCAGCAGTTCTCCAGCTTGGAAAATTTCCAGTTGTTGTTTTCCTTGCATTAAATGTTGGCTGGCTTTTTCTAGTGCATCGAGATGACGACGACGGGCAATGAAGCTACCTTCCAGATTGCTCTGATAACCCATGAGTTGTTTCAGATGCTGTGTTAACTCTGCCATGCCCAGGCCTGTTTTGGCTGAGATTCGATAGACGCTGTAACCTTGTTCTTCGGTTGGAGCTAAAGCCTCTCCGGTTAAATCGGCTTTATTGCGGACTACGGTAATGCCGAGTTTGGTCGGTAATCGGTCAATAAAATCTGGCCATATCTCCTTCGGATTGACTGCGTTAGTATCAGTGCCATCAACCATGAATAGCACTCTGTCAGCGGTGGCTATTTCTGCCCAGGCGCGCTCAATACCAATTTTTTCGACGGTGTCTTCGGTATCTCTGAGTCCAGCAGTGTCAATCACGTGTAACGGCATACCGTCGAGATGGATGTGTTCCCGCAATACATCGCGGGTGGTACCGGCTATCTCGGTTACAATTGCGGATTCTTTCCCTGCAAGCGCATTCAGTAGGCTGGATTTCCCGGCATTGGGGCGGCCAGCGATCACCACTTTCATGCCTTCACGGATCAGTGCGCCTTGTTGAGCGCTTTGCTGCACATCGCTGAGTTTGTCGATGATGCGATATAAGGCGTTAGCAATTTTGCCATCGGAAAGAAAATCGACTTCTTCATCTGGAAAATCAATCGCGGCTTCGACATAAAGGCGCAGATTAGTGACTTGCTCCACCAGTTGATGTACTTCCTTGGAAAACTCGCCCTGTAAAGATGCCATCGCACTTTTTGCAGCTTGTTCGCTGGTGGCTTCAATCAAGTCGGCAATGGCTTCGGCCTGGGCAAGATCTAATTTGTCATTTAGAAAGGCTTGTTCACTGAATTCCCCCGGGCGAGCCATGCGCACACCTTCTAGTTCCAATATGGTCTTTATCAGCATATCCATGACAATTTGACCACCGTGTCCCTGTAACTCCAATACATCTTCGCCAGTGAAGGAGTTGGGGCCTTTAAAAAACAAGGCGATACCCTGATCTAAGGTATGTCCTTGGTTGTTTTTAAATGAACAGTAATCCGCATAGCGAACTTTAGGCAGATGACCAAGTACTTTCATGGCAACGTCTGCGGCTTTGTCACCGGAGACTCTGACTATGCCCACACCGCCTTTTCCTGGCGCGGTTGCCTGCGCCACAATGGTATCTGCTGCCACACTTTTTTCCTTTGTTGTTTTCAGAAGCTGAATAATCAAAAGGCGGCCATCAGCCGCCTTTTGGGGAAGAGTTTCGGGTTATTTCAAGCCTTTCTTCTCTAGTCCGGCGTAGATAATCTTCTGTTGGATAATAGCCACAATGTTACCCATCAACCAGTACAGTACTAGGCCAGATGGGAACCACAGGAAGAATACTGTAAATACCACTGGCATATACTGCATCATCTTTGCCTGCATAGGATCCATAGTGGGGGACATCGGCTGTAGTTTCTGCATGATGAACATAGAGACGCCATTCAGAATAGGCAGTACATAGTACGGGTCTTGTACTGACAAGTCGTGGATCCACAGCATGAATGGGGCGTGGCGTAATTCTACACTTTCAAGTAGAACCCAGTATAAGGCTAAGAAGATTGGCATCTGCAGCATGATGGGCAGACAGCCTCCCATTGGGTTAACCTTCTCTTTCTTATACATCTCCATCATAGCCTGACCCATCTTTTGGCGATCATCACCAAAACGGTCTTTCAACTCTTGGATTTTTGGCTGTAGATTACGCATCTTCGCCATAGAGGTGTATTGGGCGCGAGTAAGCGGGAACAGAATACCGCGCACGGTAAAGGTGATCAGAATAATTGCCAACCCCCAGTTACCCACAAACGAATGGAAGAACATCATTAGCTTGTAGATAGGCACAGCTAACCACCACAATACACCGTAATCAACCACTAGATTTAAGGTATCGGACAGTTCTGAAAGTGCGGCCTGATCTTTTGGACCAACATAGAAATCGGCCCCTACAGTTGCAGTTTTACCTGGTGCTACGGTATCCGCTTTACCACGGAAACCTATATTAGCCATAGTGCCGTTGCTGACGCTGGAATAAATAAGATTACTTTGATCCGCTGGTGGAACCCAAGCTGATACAAAGTAGTGTTGCAACATGGCTACCCAACCGCCTTGGGTCTCTTTGTGCAGATCCTTTTCTGTGATCTCGTCAAATTTGTACTTTTCATAACGGGTATCAGCGGTGGAATACGCCGCACCTCGATATGTTGGCATCATCATATGGCTATCGGATGGTTTGATAGTCTGTTTAATTTGACCATACATCTGCACCTGCAATGGCGCAGATGTCGTGTTATCAATCTGATAATCTACCCGGATATCAAATTTACCCTTACGGAAAGTAAATATCTTGGTGTATTTCACGCCGTTTGGCGCGGTATAGGTCATGGGCACTTGCAGTGTGTCATTACCATCTTTCATCTGAAATTCAGTACTTGCCACCGTATAGGTTGGGCGGCCAGCGCTGCTGTCAATACCACCACTACCAATCAGGCCGCTTTGCGCAACGTAGGTAAATCCTGGTTTTTGTTCTAAAAGTACAAAAGGATCGTCTTTACCTTGCTCCAGTTTATGAGCAACTAGCGCCGCGTGTACTATGTCCCCACCAACAGGGTTGATCAGTACGTCTAACTGATCTGTTTTAACCCGCACTAACTCTTTGGAGGCAACAACTGGATGTTCTTCCGGTACACCAGCCTTACTGTCGGCATTGGGCACGTCATTTTGAAGGGTGTCCTGATTTGAGGATGTTACTGTTGTTTCAGTAACGGCTGGTTTTGGCGCTTTATCTGTCTGCCATTGCTGCCAAATCATAAAACTGACAGCTAACAGCGCGATAAGCAGAATATTGCGTTGAGATTCCATAGCCTATTTATTACACCTGTTCTTTTTAGGAGGTACGGGGTCGTTGCCGCCCGGATGCAAAGGGTGACATTTTAATATGCGTTTTATAGCAAACCAACTCCCTTTGACAGTTCCGTGCACTTGCACAGCTTCTATCGCGTAATGGGAGCAGGAAGGGTTGAATCGGCAGCGCTGTCCCAGCATCGGGCTGATAAAAAGCTGGTAGCCTCTGATGACTTTAATAATCAACCATTGAAACGGCGACTGAGTTTGCGCCATAACTTTTCCACCAATTTCCTGAGCTGTTCATTCTCCAGCTCCAGAACACCGCCGCGAACCAATACCACAATGTCCACCGGTGGCAGATTATACTGATTTAGTCTGAAACTTTCGCGTACAACGCGTTTGACTCTGTTGCGCTGGTTAGCTCTTTTTACATGACGCTTGGCAACAGTCAAGCCTAATCTGGGATGTTCCAGACCATTAGGGGTCGCCAACAGAGTTATTTCAGCAGAAGAAGCTTTTTGCGGGTTGGTAAAAACAGAATTGAATTGTGCGGGAGTTAACAAGCGTAACTCCCGCGAAAAGGTG
This sequence comes from Shewanella sp. 4t3-1-2LB, assembly GCF_017368415.1. NCBI lineage: Bacteria > Pseudomonadati > Pseudomonadota > Gammaproteobacteria > Alteromonadales > Shewanellaceae > Shewanella > Shewanella sp. 4t3-1-2LB. Next base: position 31,612 of record NZ_JAFNJD010000049.1, on the reverse strand, counting down.
TAGCTAGTCACCTAATTGTCTACTTGCTTAATTAAGCAGAAAGACGAGCGCGACCTTTAGCACGGCGACGAGCCAGTACCTTGCGGCCGTTAGCTGTAGCCATACGAGCGCGGAAGCCGTGAGTACGCTTGCGCTTCAGGTTGCTTGGTTGAAAAGTACGTTTACTCATGATGGCAATCCGTCTTTGTTAGTTAATTTTCCTCTACCGGGAAAATTCGGAGAGGGTATAAAAAAGAGGCCGAATTGTAATCACATTTGTTTTGGACGTCAATAAGCAGAATGTCCGGTATATGTAATTACTGCCTCTATTTAGCGATCGGTTGATGTGGTTAACATACAATATGTGGATAACTCTGTGTATTTACCACAATATATAGTAGCCAAAGCGGCTATCAATAGATCGCTGGGGCGGCATTATAGATCAACTCAGATCCCTTAATAAAGTGGTAAATATCATGGATTATCCCCCCAGAGATCCTGTAGGATCTGACAGGATCTAACGGGTGGTAAGATCTCGATCGCTTTGGGGATAATTATGCTTCGACCATAGCGATTATTCAGATCTCTCTATAGAATAGCCTCCCTTGAGGAGATGGATTGGGGATAAGTTTGTGACTGTTTCACTATGGCAGCAATGTGTCGGCAGATTGCAAGACGAGCTTTCAGCTCAGCAGTTCAGTATGTGGATCAGACCATTGCAGGCTGAAATGGATGGTGAAACCTTGGTATTGTACGCGCCCAACCGGTTTGTGCTGGACTGGGTAAGGGATAAGTATCTCAATATTATTAACCAGTTTTTTAGCGAACACCTCGGAAGTGAAGCCCCTAAACTCCGTTTTGATATAGGCAGCCGTCCGGCCCCTCGGACTGAGGTTGTTAGCTCGGCCATTAATAACAAAAACCATACTCGCCCAGTGACTAAATCTAGCGTAGCGGCAGTATTCAATAATGATGATGAAGAGCCCGTTAGCAATCATCCATACCGCAGCAATATTAATCCAACTTACCAGTTTGATAACTTTGTTGAAGGTAAGTCTAACCAGTTAGGTAAAGCAGCAGCGCAACAGGTTTCTGAAAACCCAGGCGGTGCTTACAACCCATTGTTTCTATACGGTGGTACCGGTTTAGGTAAAACCCATCTGCTACACGCTGTTGGCAATGGCATTCTTAAAAACAATCCTCATGCCAAAGTGGTGTATATGCATTCTGAGCGGTTTGTTCAGGATATGGTTAAGGCATTGCAGAATAACGCTATTGAGGATTTTAAACGTTATTATCGCAGCGTTGACGCCCTGTTTATTGATGATATTCAGTTTTTTGCCAACAAAGATCGTTCCCAGGAAGAGTTTTTCCATACCTTTAATGCGTTGCTGGAAGGCAATCATCAGATCATTCTAACCTCAGACCGTTATCCCAAAGAGATTGATGGGGTTGAAGATCGACTGAAGTCTCGCTTTGGTTGGGGTCTTACTGTCGCAATTGAACCGCCGGAATTGGAAACACGGGTGGCAATTCTGATGCGCAAGGCGTTAGAAAACGGTATTAACTTGCCGGATGAAGTGGCTTTTTTTATTGCTAAACGCTTACGTTCGAATGTGCGTGAGCTTGAAGGTGCTTTAAACCGGGTGATCGCTAATGCAAACTTCACCGGTCGACCAATTACTATCGATTTTGTGCGCGAAGCACTGCGTGACCTATTGGCTCTGCAGGAAAAATTAGTCACTATAGACAATATTCAGAAAACAGTCGCTGAATACTACAAGATCAAGATGGCGGATATGTTGTCCAAGCGACGCTCCCGTAGTGTTGCCCGTCCTCGACAGATGGCTATGGCACTTTCTAAAGAGCTGACTAACCAGAGTCTGCCCGAAATCGGTGATGCTTTTGGCGGACGAGATCATACGACAGTGTTACATGCCTGTCGCAAAATTGCCCAGCTCAGAGAAGAGAGCCACGACATCAAAGAAGATTACGCCAACTTGATCCGAACCTTATCTTCTTAATCAGGGAACAGAATAATGAAATTTTCAATTGATAGGGATGACCTATTGAAGCCATTGCAACTGGTCAGTGGTGCGGTTGAAAGAAGGCATAACCTGCCAATTCTGGCAAATCTCCTTGTGGAAGTAAGTAATCACTCACTAAAGTTTACTGGCACCGATTTAGAAGTTGAGTTGGTTGGCAGCGCCGCCATCAGTGGCGATGTGCAGGAAGGGCGTACTACAGTACCAGCCAAAAAGTTGTTGGATATTGTTAAATCCCTACCAGAACAGAGTGAAGTCAAGATAGAGCAGCAGGAAAACAAATGGTTGCTACGTTGTGGCCGCAGCCGCTTCACTCTGGCAACTTTGCCTGCAGAAGAATATCCCAACGTCGAAAGTTTTCAGCCCAATATTGAATTCTCTATCAAACAGGGCACGCTGAAATCGCTGATCGATGCGACCCAGTTTTCTATGGCTAACCAGGATGTGCGTTATTACCTCAACGGTTTGTTGTTTGAAACCGAAGGTAATGTGTTGCGAACGGTTGCTACAGATGGTCACCGCTTGGCGCTGAGCCATCGCGCGATTGATGCTTCTTTGCCCGAAAACCAAGTGATTGTTCCCCGTAAGGGCGTCGTGGAATTGGCGCGTTTATTAGATGCTGATGATCAGGAAATCAGCATTGCCATTGGTGATAATGCTATTCGTGCCACTACCGCGGCGGCGGTACTCACCAGTAAGCTGGTGGATGGCCGTTTTCCTGATTATCGCCGAGTGTTACCTAAGGGCGGCGACAAAATCGTGCTCGCTAGCCGTAATGCCTTACGTCAGGCGTTATTACGAGCTTCTATTTTGTCAAATGAGAAGTTCCGAGGGGTGCGGGTACAGCTGGAAAATTCATTGTTAAAAATTACTGCTAACAATCCTGAACAGGAAGAGGCTGAAGAAATCATCGATGTGGAATATGGTGGTGACGCCCTGGAAATTGGCTTTAACGTCTCCTATTTGCTGGATGTGCTCAACAGCCTTAAATCTGATGATGTGCGAATTACCCTCAGTGACGGCAACTCTAGCGCCCTGATTGAAAATCATCAGGAAGAAGACTCTATGTATGTAGTAATGCCTATGCGGCTGTAAGCCGGGCGTTGCATGAGTCTCAGCCAGTTTAATATTCAACATTTTCGTAATATTGCTTCAGCCCAACTGCAACCTGGCAGTGGGCTGAATCTTATTTATGGACAAAATGGCAGTGGCAAAACCAGCATACTAGAGGCGATTTATTTCCTGGGTATGGGGCGTTCGTTCCGCAGTCATTTGGCCCAACGTGTCATCTGTAATGAGCAAGAACAATTAACACTGTTTGCTAGGTTACAGGTGCACGACACTCAGCATAAAGTCGGCGTGCGCCGTTTCCGTAATGGTGATACCGATGTCAAAATTGATGGCGAAAAAATCAAGCGGTTATCGATACTCGCAGAGACATTGCCAATACAACTGATCACGCCTGAGAGTTTTTCCCTACTATTTGAAGGTCCGAAAGCGAGACGCCAGTTTATCGACTGGGGAGCGTTCCATTCAGACCCAATGTTTTATCCACAATGGATGAACGTCAGGCGAGTGTTGAAGCAGCGCAACCAGCTGTTACGAGATGGCGCCAACTATCAGCAGATAGCCTATTGGGATCGCGAATTTGTGCGTTATTCAGAGGCGGTTACTGCTATACGAAACCATTATGTGGACTCGTTAAATGGACTGTTAAAGGGTATAATCGGAGAGTTTTTACCACAGGCAGACATCAGGGTTTCTTTTACTCGTGGTTGGGACAGTAAAATGCCTCTGGCTGAGCTGTTAGAAGCGCAATACAGCCGCGATGTAGTGATGGGATTTACGGTGAGCGGACCCCATAAAGCAGATTTGCGTTTACGGGTCGGTAATTTGCCCGCTCAGGATGCGTTATCCCGGGGACAGCTTAAGCTGCTGGTGTGTGCGCTGCGGATTGCACAAGGAAAGTTGCTAAAACAACAGCAGGATAAAGACAGTATCTATCTGGTGGACGATCTGCCGTCAGAACTGGATGCCAAACACAGGCAGTTATTGCTACAGCAATTGAGTGAGACCGGTGCGCAAGTATTTGTTACTGCCATTGATCCAGCTGCAATAGCTGATTCATTAAACACTCCACCGGAACGGATTTTCCGGGTAGAACAGGGGAGTGTGACGGTCATTGAATAACCGATGAGAGATTAGTATGTCAGAGAACAGTTATGATTCTTCGAGTATCAAGGTCCTAAAGGGCCTTGATGCGGTTCGGAAAAGACCCGGAATGTATATTGGCGATACCGATGATGGCACGGGGTTGCATCATATGGTATTCGAGGTGGTTGATAATTCCATTGACGAGGCTCTGGCGGGTTACTGTAAAGACATCGTGATTACCATTCACATGGATGGCTCGGTATCAGTCAAAGACGATGGTCGCGGTATTCCAGTGGCTATCCATCCAGAAGAAGGGGTATCGGCAGCACAGGTGATCATGACGGTGTTACACGCCGGCGGTAAGTTTGATGATAACTCTTACAAAGTGTCTGGTGGTTTGCACGGTGTGGGTGTGTCCGTGGTTAACGCTCTGTCGGAGAAATTAAAACTCACAATTCGTCGAGACGGTAAAACATACGAACAGTATTACAGCCATGGTAATCCGGTTGACCCTATAAAAGAGATCGGTACCTCAGAGCATACAGGAACAGAAATCCGCTTCTGGCCAAGCAAACAAACCTTTACTGATGTTGAATTTCATTATGAAATTCTGGCTAAACGAGTGCGGGAGTTGTCATTCCTAAACTCAGGTGTTGGCATCCGCCTATTAGACGAACGCGATCATAAAGACGACTTCTTCCATTACGAAGGGGGGATTCGCGCCTTTGTTGAATACCTGAACCGCAACAAGACTCCGGTTAATAAAGATATTTTCCATTTTTCGCAGGAACGGGACGACGGCATTACTGTGGAAGTGGCAATGCAGTGGAATGACGGTTTCCAGGAAAATATCCTGTGTTTTACCAATAATATTCCACAACGTGATGGCGGTACGCATTTGGCGGGCTTCCGCGCCGCATTGACCCGTAACCTTAACAACTACATGGAAGCGGAAGGTTACAACAAAAAGAATAAAACCAATGCTACGGGCGATGATGCGCGTGAAGGGTTGACTGCGGTTGTCTCCGTGAAGGTGCCCGATCCTAAATTCAGCTCCCAGACCAAAGATAAGCTGGTATCCAGCGAAGTTAAGACAGCAGTAGAGCAAACCATGGCTGAGAAGCTAAATGATTATCTGCTGGAAAACCCTAACGAAGCGCGGCTGGTAGTCAGTAAAATTATTGATGCTGCCCGTGCCCGTGAAGCCGCGCGTAAGGCCCGTGAAATGACACGCCGTAAAGGTGCGTTGGATCTCGGCGGCTTGCCAGGTAAATTAGCTGATTGTCAGGAAAAAGACCCTGGTCTGTCTGAAATCTACATTGTGGAAGGGGACTCGGCTGGTGGCAGTGCCAAACAGGGCCGTAACCGTAAAAATCAGGCAATTCTACCTTTGAAAGGTAAGATCCTTAACGTAGAAAAAGCCCGATTTGACAAGATGTTGTCGTCTCAGGAAGTGGCTTCATTGATCACCGCGCTGGGCTGTGGAATTGGTCGTGATGAATACAATCCGGACAAAACCCGTTACCACAACATTATTATCATGACCGATGCTGATGTGGATGGTTCGCATATCCGTACGTTATTGCTAACGTTCTTCTTCCGGCAGATGCCGGAGTTGCTGGAGCGTGGTTATGTGTATATCGCGCAACCACCATTGTTTAAAGTTAAAAAAGGTAAGCAAGAACAATACCTTAAAGATGAATCTGCATTAACCGAGTATTTGACCTCTCAAGCGTTGGATGGTGGTTGTATCTATCCATCTAAAGACGCCCCAGCTATGGCGGGCGCTGCATTGGAACGGCTGGTGTTGCAGTATCGTGAGGTTGAGCATATTGTCGAACGCCTAGAAAAACGTTTTCCAACCAACGTTACTGATCGAATGATTTATCATCCGCGAGTGACGGCTGACATGCTGGCAGATGAAGCTCTGATGGTCGGATGGTGTAAGGCGTTGCTGGAAGATCTGCAAAATCGCGAGACACATGGTGTGCTTTATAAGTTGGAACCTATTCTCGAGCCTGAACGCAAAGTCTATCTGCCGCAGCTGACCGTGCGTAAGCATGGTATCGATAATCACTATCTGTTCAGTTATGACTTTTTCCATGGTGCGGATTACCGACATATCGCTGATCTCGGTGAACAGCTTGATGGGCTGATTGAAGACTCAGGTTATGTGCAGCGTGGCGAACGTAAGAAAGATGTAAGTACCTTCGCCGAAGCGCTGGAATGGCTGGTGGCCGAATCCAAACGCGGTATTTATATCCAGCGTTACAAAGGATTGGGGGAGATGAATCCGGAGCAGCTATGGGAAACCACAATGGACCCCGAAACTCGGCGAATGTTGCAGGTGACTATTGAAGATGCGATAGGTGCAGATCAGCTGTTTAACACGCTGATGGGCGATGCGGTTGAACCTCGTCGCGAGTTCATTGAGTCCAATGCCTTAAACGTATCGAATCTGGATGTATAAGGCGTAAATTGCTTTTGTGACATGAAAGGGGGAGACAGACACATTGGTCTCCCTTTTTTATGTCTATAAAATCTGGCATTAAGCCTCTAAAGTTCAGTTGTGGTGACATAACATACGGATATCACAAGGCTCGCGATCTGTTTGGCTGTCTATGGGATCTTATGATTGCTATCCCAAAATTTTTCCAACAGCTAACCCCTTAGTCTTGTCTCTTCAGACGTGGATAAAGCACAGGGGGTACGCAATTGATCTATAACGTTGTTGCAGAGTGCGGCAAGCATGCCGCAGATTGTCTGAATGGTTAGAGTGGCGAAGGCCGGATGTTAGCGAGACGATAATCTGGCCAGAGATTGCTGGGGCTACAATAATAACATTAAAAATCAATAAAATAGAAAGCTCGCCAATTGGCGAGCTTTCTATTTTAATAGCCGTTTTATGCTTACTGTAGCAACGAGATATCAGCAATACGCAGGAATTGGTCACGCAATTGATTCAGCAGCGCTAAACGATTATCGCGCAATTGTGGATCATCAGCCATCACCATCACTTGCTCAAAAAACAGGTCAACACTATCACGCAGTTGCGCCAGTAGTGTCAGCGCTTGTTGATAGTCACCAGTAGCAAACAGAGGCTCTAATTGAGGGATCAACGCTGCTAATGTTGTTGATAGTGCTTTTTCTGCAGGTTCAAGCAATAGGTTATTGTTCACTGTCTGGGGTAATTCCCCCGTAACTTTTGACAGTATGTTAGACACGCGTTTATTGGCAGCCGCCAGCGCTGTAGCTTGTTCCAGTTCACGGAAGTGTGCTACTGCCAGAATGCGGTTATCAAAGTCGGTTGGTCTGGTGGGGTAGCGCGCCAGCACAGCCAAGATCACATCGGTACTTATACCTTTATCTTGGTACCAGGCGCGGAAACGTCCCATCAAAAATTCCAATACTTCTGTGGCAGTATTATCGTTGGAGAGGTTGCTACCATGTGCTTTGACTGCATAGCCAATTAGATCAACCAGATCCAATGACAGTTTGTTTTCCACAATAATGCGCAGCACCCCGATAGCGGCACGGCGCAGTGCAAACGGATCAGCGGCTCCTTTAGGCGCTTGACCAATGCCAAAAATACCGGTCAGGGTATCTAGCTTTTCGGCCAGTGCTACCGCACAACTTACTGGTGCTGTTGGTACCGAATCACCGGAAAAACGAGGTTTGTATTGCTCATCCAATGCCAGCGCTACGGCTTCTGATTCACCATCTAAGCGAGCATAGTGCATCCCCATGGTGCCTTGCGTATCAGTAAACTCCATCACCATGTTGGTCATCAAATCCGTTTTTGATAGCAGACCGGCACGTTTGGCGTCTGTTTCATTGGCATCTATGCCTGCTGCGATAAACCCTGCAACTTGGGATATGCGTTGTACGCGGTCTTTCAATGTGCCAAGTTGCTTTTGGAATATCACGCTATCTAAGCTGTCGATACGAGAGGCTAAGGTGTGTTTCTTATCGGTATTAAAGAAGAACTCTGCATCTGCCAGACGCGGGCGCACGACTTTTTCGTTACCAGCAATAATTTGTGATGGATCTTTCGATTCGATGTTGGCGACAAAGATGAAGTGAGGCATCAGTTTGCCTGTCACATCGAAGACCGGGAAGTACTTCTGGTCACCTTTCATTGTGTAGACCAGTGCTTCGGCGGGAACAGCTAAGAATTTTTCCTCAAATGCTGCGGTCAGTACCACGGGCCATTCCACCAATGACGTGACTTCTTCTAGTAAGCTGTCACTGATATCGGCTTTACCACCCAGCGTTACCGCAGCGGCTTCGGCGTCAGTTTTGATAATGGCTTTGCGTTTATCATAGTCAGCAATCACTTTACCGCGTTCGTATAAGGCGCTCAGATAGTTGTCCGCATGATCCAGTTCAAAACTGGCTTCGCCCATAAAGCGATGGCCGCGGATGGTTCTGGCTGAATCGATACCCAGCACTGTACCGGGAACGACTTTGTCACCCAGCAACATAGTAACGGTATGAACTGGCCGAATAAACTGAGTTTTATTACTGCCCCAACGCATGGGTTTTGGAATGGGAAGTTTATCCAATGCCTGTTGGGTCATAGCTGGTATCAGCGTTTCTGTGCTGACGCCTTCCACCTTGGCGTGATAAACCAGCCATTCACCTTTGTCGGTATTTAAGCGTTCTGCTTGGTCTACGGTAATACCATTACCACGGGCCCAGCCTTGAGCAGCCTTAGTTGGCTTTCCGTCCGCATCAAAGGCGGCTGCCACTGATGGACCGCGTTTTTCAACAACCTTGTCTTCCTGTGCCAGCGCTAGTTTCTCGATATAGAGTGCCAGTCTTCTGGGCGCGGCATACCAACATGCGTTAGCAAAGGGAAGTTCTGCTTTATTCAATTCTTCTGTGAAATTGGTCAGGAACGATTCCGCCAAACTGCGTAAGGCTTTGGGTGGGAGTTCTTCGGTACCGATTTCGATGAGTAAGTTTTCAAAATTCATTAGTGTCTGACCTCACTTACACATTGGGAAACCCAGCGCCTCCCGGGCCTGGTAATAAGCTTCAGCAACCGCCTTGGCCATAGTACGAACGCGCAATATATAGCGTTGCCTTTCGGTCACAGAAATAGCATGGCGAGCATCCAGTAAATTGAATGCATGGGACGCTTTCATCACTTGTTCATAGGCGGGCAGTGGTAAGGGTTTGTCTAATGCTAGTAGTTGTTGGCAACTCTTCTCACACTGGTCAAACATTCCCAAAAGGAAATCTACATCGGCATATTCGAAGTTGTAGGTGGATTGCTCGACTTCGTTCTGATGAAAGACGTCACCATAGGTGATTTTACCACGCGGACCATCTGTCCAGACTAGGTCATAGACACTGTTCACGCCTTGGATATACATAGCTAAACGTTCTAGGCCGTAGGTAATTTCACCGGTGACTGGACTGCATTCTAAGCCGCCAACTTGCTGAAAATACGTAAATTGTGTGACTTCCATACCGTTTAACCACACTTCCCAACCAAGCCCCCAGGCCCCTAGTGTTGGCGATTCCCAATTGTCTTCAACAAAGCGGATGTCATGGATAGTGGGGTCAATCCCCAATGCCTTTAATGAACCCAGATACAGTTCTTGGATGTTGTCCGGCGAAGGCTTTAGCACCACTTGAAACTGGTAGTAGTGTTGTAAGCGGTTAGGGTTTTCGCCGTAACGGCCGTCAGTCGGTCGGCGCGAAGGTTGCACATAAGCACTGCTCATGGGCTCCGGCCCTAAAGAGCGGAGGAATGTTTGTGGGTGGAATGTTCCCGCACCGACCTCCATATCCAGGGGTTGCACGATTGCACAGCCTTGCTGTGCCCAATAATCCTGCAGGGTCAGAATGAAGCCCTGGAATGTTTTCACATCATATTTGGTCGTCATATCTACTGCTGTCAGCCGTCTATAGAAAATGGTTCCGATTATACCTTGTAGACCCTAGCTTATGTAGGTTATTTTTTATCGAGCTTTGGTTTTTAAAGGAATTCCTGAAATGGAAAAACAACGTTGTGGCTGGGTTTCGACAGATCCTTTGTATCAGCAGTATCACGATGAAGTGTGGGGGGGGGCGGCCGGTGTTTGATGGTCAGCAACTGTTTGCCAAATTGTGTTTGGATGGGCAGCAAGCGGGGTTGTCCTGGATCACTATTCTGCGTAAACAGGCCAATTACGAATCGCTGTTTGCTAATTTTGAACCTCAAATTATTGCTACATATGATGATAGTAAAGTTGAGGAACTGCTGCAGAATCCGGGAATCGTCCGTAATCGGGCAAAGGTTAACTCTATTACTCAAAATGCCCGTGCTTATCTAAAATTTACGGAACAAGGTAATGATTTCTCAGAGTTTTTATGGAGTTTTGTCAATGGAAAGCCCTTGGTCAATCAGCACGTGAGTTTGTCTGATGTACCTGCACAAACGGCCGAGTCTGAAGCGATGTCTAAGGCGCTTAAAAAACTCGGTTTTAATTTTTGCGGCCCCACCATTTGTTACGCATTTATGCAGGCAGTGGGAATGGTAAATGATCATTTAGTTGATTGTTTCTGTTATGCAGAAACAAATCAAAGCTAAGACTAATTTTGTATTATGTAGATGATAGGTGTTCCACGTGGAACACCCTTCTGTTTATTCATCATCGAAGGGGATGGGGATTGGGCGGTTATTCAGGTTGATCTGAGAGAATAACATCATCACCTTTACTAGCAGTGCCACCACGTAATACCCTGCAGGTAACGCCTCCGCGCCAGTCAGTGGCCAATGCCGTTTCAAGTCCAGGGTATTCCTGCTCCATGTTCTTGCAAGGATTGGTTTCGCCAGTGATCTCCAGAATAATATTACCAATCTTTAGATACTGGCCTACCGAATCGGCATTAAAGCGAACACCTTCTACTAACAAATTGGCTCTTCTAGCTAACCACGGAATGGAAGTGTTCAGCTCACAGCATGCATCTAACCATTGTAGTTTTGATAACACTGTGACTTGGCGGGGCCCCGGCTTTCCAAATATGTCATGCTCAACACCTGTTTGTGTAGAAATAACAGCCTTGGCTACTTCTAACATTGGTGTTTTACGTCCTTCTTTAAAAGCTATTGCCACTAGTTCCATGGTATTCTCTTCAAAGTCCCTTTTTGATTAAGTAGCGGTAAGGTGCTGTGGTGATATCGCTTGCCACTAACGTATGATCCATAAACTGACAAAAACTGGGAATATCGCGTGTTGTTGCAGGATCGTCCGCGATAATCAGAAGTGTTTCTCCTTCCGCCATATGCCGGACTTTTTTTCGTAGCATCATAACTGGCTCTGGGCACCTTAATCCCAACGCGTCGAGCTGGTGTTGAGCGCAACCAAATTCTTGGTTCATTGTTACCTCTAAACTCATAGACCAGAAATTTAGTAAGTATGTTACTGCAAGCTGGGGTATAGAACCAAGGACCGTGCAAACTTTTAAAAATGTTCCACGTGAAACAAAAGGGCCAGCGACTTAGGCTGGCCCTGTATATTGGCGTTGCTAAAGCAAGAACTAAACACGTTCAAAAATAGTCGCGATTCCTTGGCCCAGACCGATGCACATAGTGGCTAGGCCAACAGATACATCTTTGGCTTCCATTAAGTTAATGAGCGTGGTGGAAATCCTAGCACCAGAGCAACCTAATGGGTGACCTAGCGCTATGGCACCACCATTAAGGTTAACCTTGTCATCCATTTGCTCTAACAGACCAAGATCCTTAACGCAGGGAATTGATTGCGCAGCGAAGGCTTCGTTGAGCTCGACCAACTCAATGTCAGCCATACTCATACCGGCTCGTTGTAGTGCCTTTTTGGTCGCAGGAACTGGGCCATAGCCCATTATTGCTGGATCACAACCTGCAATTGCCATTGAACGGATTCTGGCGCGGATGGGTAAACCTAAATCTCTGGCCTTTTGTTCTTCCATTATCAGCATTGCCGCTGCACCATCAGACAATGCTGATGATGTTCCCGCTGTGACTGTACCATTTGCAGGGTCAAAAACCGGTTTCAATGCGGCTAGAGATTCCATGGTGGTCTCGGGACGAATAACTTCATCGTTATCGACCGATACCAACGCACCATTCACATCGTGGCCTTTGATGGCTTGGATTTCCTTAGCAAATCGTCCCTCAATGGTAGCTGCATAAGCACGTTGATGGGACCGCACAGCAAAGGCATCTTGCATTTCACGACTGATGCCGTGCAGCTTGCCAAGTAACTCTGCTGTCAATCCCATCATGCCTGAAGCTTTGGCGACATTCACAGAAAGCCCCGGATGAAAATCAACACCGTGAGTCATAGGAACGTGCCCCATGTGCTCGACTCCACCCACAATAAAGGTATCGCCCATGCCGACCATGATAGATTTGGCAGCCTGATGAATAGCCTCCATAGAGGAACCACAAAGACGATTAACCGTCACGGCACCGATCTCTTTTGGCAGTCCGGCAAGCAGTGCCGCATTGCGGCCAATATTAAACCCCTGTTCCAGCGTTTGCTGGACACATCCCCAGATAACATCTTCAATATCTGTTGGTTGCAATTGTGGATTTCTTCGCAGCAAAGATTTCATTAGCTCCGCTGATAAAGTTTCCGCTCGAACATTTCGAAACACACCGCCTTTGGAACGCCCCATCGGTGTACGAATACAATCAACGATAACTGCATTTTTCATGGCAAATTCCTTAAATTAGTGCTGATAGTAGTGGCCATTTTCGGCAGCGAGTTGTCGCATAGCATCCGTCACCTGATACAGTGGCCCAAGATGAGCGTATTTATCTGCCCAAGCAACATAGTTGGCGAGCCCCATGGTTTCTACATAGCGGAATACGCCACCACGGAAAGGAGGGAAGCCGAGACCATATACCAACCCCATATCTGCTTCTGCCGGTGAGGCCACAATGCCTTCTTCAAGACAACGCACGGTTTCGTTAATCATTGGGATCATAGTTCTGGCAATAATTTCGTCGGCGCTAAACTCTTTTAATGATCCGAAAGCCGCCGCTAACAATTCATAAGTGATAGCATCTGTCTCTTTTTTGGGTTTGCCCTTTTTATCGGGATTATATCGATAAAAACCTTTGCCATTCTTTTGCCCTAGGCGATTTTGGGCAAACATCAGTTGTAATGCGTCCTGACCACTGGTCGCCATCCTTTCAGGAAATCCTTGTGCCATCACTTCTTGTGCATGATGTCCCGTGTCCATACCAACGACATCTAGCAAATAAGCTGGGCCCATTGGCCAGCCAAACTGCTTTTCCATCACTTTGTCGACAACCGCAAAGTCAGCACCGTCTGCAATTAAAGCATTGAAGCCGGCGAAGTAGGGGAACAGTACGCGATTGACAAAGAAGCCAGGGCAGTCATTCACAACAATCGGGGTTTTGCCCATCTTGCTGGCATAAGCAACAACAGTGGCGATAGTGCTATCTGAGGTGTCTTTACCGCGGATAACTTCTACCAACGGCATCTTATGAACGGGATTGAAAAAGTGCATACCGCAGAAGCGCTGAGGTTGTTTAAGGTTCTGAGCAAGTAAGTCAATGGATATCGTAGAAGTGTTGGAGGCAATAACTGCATCATCAGCCAGCACCTGCTCCACTTCAGCTAAAACCGCGCTTTTTACTTTTGGATTTTCAACCACTGCTTCAACCACGATATCGGCTTGCTTTACTGCCGAATAATCTAAAGCTGGAGTGATAGCATTTAATACCTGCGCCATTTTCTGTGGCGATGAACGACCGCGTTCTACCTGCGCTGTTAGTAGTTTGGCTGCTTCTGATAGCCCCAATGTCAGCGCATTATCATTAATGTCTTTCATGACAATAGGTGTGCCTTTGCTGGCGCTCTGGTAGGCGATACCACCACCCATAATCCCGGCACCGAGAACGGCAGCATGTTGAACTGCATGGGCAGTCTTAATTGCCTTCTTAGCCTTGCTCTTCACCAATTGATCATTGAGGAATATACCGATGAGCGCTTGCGCTACATCCGTTTTAGCAAGCTTTATAAATGCTTGATGCTCTACTTGCAGCGCTTGTTCGCGGTCCATTGAGGCGGCTTGTTCTACAACGCCCACGGCTGCCATCGGTGCCGGATAGTGTTTACCTGCCACCGCAAAGACCATTCCTTTGGCGGTAGTAAAGGACATGAGTGCTTCCATCTTGTCCAACTGTAAAGCTTGTTGCTTCTGTGAGCGTCTGGCTTGCCAGTCAAGCTTGCCTGAGATGGCATCTTCCAACATTTGCAGTGCTACATTTTGTAAATTTTCTGGTGTAGTGACCGCGTCTAAGAAGCCAACTTTCAGGGCGTCATCAGGGCGATGCTCTTTCCCTGTGGTGATCCATTCAAGGGCGTTATCGGCACCAATAAGCCGAGGTAATCGCACCGTGCCACCAAACCCCGGAATAATCCCCAGCTTAGTTTCAGGCAGCCCCACCTTTGCGGAGTTATCTCCAATACGGAAATCAGTCGCCAAAATGACCTCACAACCACCACCGAGAGCATAACCGTTCACCGCTGCTGCGGTTGGATAGGGCAAATCTTCCAGCTTATTGAAAATGCTGTTTGCCAACTGCAACCACGACAGTAGTACTTTATCTTCTTGCGCAAACAGTTCCAGAAATTCCGTGATATCGGCACCAACAATAAAGTTGTCTTTCGTGGAGGTCAGTAGCAGGCCGCGAATTTCTGCTGTCGCGCTGATAACATCCAGCGCTTCACTCACAGAGGCTAAGGTTTTACGATCAAATTTATTAACAGAACCATCTGAATTAAAACAAAGAGTTGCAATTTTGCTATCGAGCAGTTCAACTTGAATAGTATCGCTTTTATAGATCATGCTTGCATTCCTTATGTGAGGGCTGCGAGGCTGGCGAGAAGTTATTTGCTACTCAGTTTGCGGTGAAAAAGGACAAAATACAACACCCAATTTAAACGACCGTTTAATTTTGGTGACATTTGAGAAAGAGAAAAATTGTGAATTAAGTCACAACTATTTGATGCGGCTGACTTATTCCAAGTAGAAACAGGCCAGTTCCAGATGAATTATCCTTAAGTCGAATATCAGTGTTAACCGCAGCTGGGAGTTGCAGTAATACTTGGACTGCAGGCAGAATGGCGCTGTGACGTTGACTTTTAAAACTGAGGCTACTGGTGTCTGACAGTTACCCAATACCGAGTGGTGAGGTTGTTTTTGAAGAAGAGATTAAACACAGCCGCTTCGTGACAGTGCTATTCCATTGTCCATCTGTCGTTGCATTTAAAGACAAGCTGGCATCCATCAGGGAAGCTTATCCCGCCGCAACACATTACTGTCAAGCGGCCATAATGTCAGATCCAAGCGATGATACGGCGCTAACCTGCAGCGATGATGGCGAGCCTTCAGGTAGTGCGGGTCGGCCGATGCTCAATGTGCTGAAAGGCTCAGGTATTGGTGAAGTTGGAGCTATCGTCATTCGTTATTTTGGCGGCATAGAGTTAGGCGTGGGTGGATTGGTGCGTGCTTACAGTGCAGGTGTTAAGCATGCACTAAAACAGCTGCCATTGAGTACTAAAGTCAAAACGCTTGCTGCCAGTGTATGTTGTGGATATGCGCAGTTGCCGGATGTAGAGCATTATCTGGGGCAGTTTAATGTGACTATTATGGAGCGGCAATTCTCGGAACAAGTGTTATTACATCTGGCAATACCTGTCTCAGCTCGAATCGCGCTGGCAGAGACACTGCAACGGATTAGCCAAGGGCAATTGCGACTTAGCTTTTCCAGTGAAGCTGCTTAAAAACTGTGTAACAATACGTCGCGGACCTACTAAGCAACATGGCAAAAGGGCTAAATGCACTATCGCACTATTACCCGTATAACCGGATTACTGGTGGGCTTGTTTTCTCTCACTATGGTGCCTCCGGCGCTGGTGGCATTATTTTACGAAGATGGCGGGGGCGCAGCTTTTATCCAGGCATTTGTTCTTAGCCTGTTATTGGGATTTATGCTGTGGTATCCCAATCGGCAACATAAGGCCGATTTGCGAACCCGGGAAGGTTTTCTTATCGTTGTTTTGTTTTGGACCGTGCTAGGTGTTATCGGGACATTACCGTTTTTGTTAGTGAAACAGCCGGAGTTGTCGCTTGCTGATAGTGTTTTTGAGTCGTTTTCAGCATTGACTACGACCGGTGCTACAGTCATCGTGGGGCTCGATCATTTACCCAAGGCCATCTTATTTTATCGACATCTTCTGCAATGGCTCGGTGGCATGGGGATCATTGTGCTGGCAGTTGCCATCCTGCCGGTTTTGGGTATTGGTGGTATGCAGCTATACCGGGCAGAGATCCCGGGGCCGGTAAAAGACACAAAAATGACGCCCCGGATAGCCGAGACCGCCAAAACACTATGGTATATCTATTTGCTGCTAACTGTGGCCTGCGCGTTGTCGTTTTGGTATGCCGGTATGAATCTGTTTGATGCTGTATGCCACGCTTTTTCGACTATCGCCATTGGTGGCTTCTCCACTCATGATGCTAGTATCGGCTATTATCAAAGTCCGCTGATAAATTTGATTTGCATGGTGTTTTTACTCATTGCTGCAGTGAACTTTAGTTTGCATTTTGCGGCTTTTTCCCGACGCGGAATTAACTTTAGGGTGTATTTTCATGATGCTGAATTCAAAGCGCTGATCTTGATCCAACTGGTATTGGGTGCCATCTGCTTTTTTACATTACTCCATAGTGGCATTTATGATTCGCCAGAAGAAACTCTAGATTATGCGTTATTCCAGGCGGTTTCTATCTCCACAACCGCCGGATTCAGCACCGAGAGTTTTCACTCTTGGCCTTTGTTTTTACCCATTTTGCTGATTTTTTCTAGCTTCATTGGCGGCAGTGGTGGCTCGACCGCGGGTGGTATCAAGGTGATTCGGGTGGTGTTGCTGTTTTTACAAGGTGCGCGGGAGCTTAAGCGGCTGATCCATCCTAAGGCAATGTTTGCTATCCGTATTGGCAACCGTTCATTATCGGACCGAGTGGTGGACGCGGTATGGGGGTTCTTTTCGGCATATACTCTGGTGTTTCTCATCAGCATGCTAATTTTGATGGCGCTTGGCATGGATGCTATCTCGTCGTTTAGCGCTACTGCGGCTTGTCTGAATAACCTTGGCCCTGGATTAGGTACGGTGGCGTCCAACTATGCCAATGTGTCAGATGGTGCCAAGTATGTGCTGGTGGTGGCCATGTTGTTCGGTCGCCTAGAAATATTTACTTTACTGGTACTTTTTACCCCAACTTTTTGGAAAGACTGATGTGTAATACCCTGATTATTTATTCAACGGTGGATGGACAGACTAGGCGAATTTGCCAAGCGATGGCGACGGAGCTAGAGCAAGCTGGAGAGCATGTGACTTTCAGTGAGCTTTCCGAGACCACGGAAGAACAGCTGCAGCATTGTGACAAAGTGCTGATTGGTGCCAGTATCCGTTATGGCAAACATCGTCCAGCGCTCTATCAGTTTGTTAATCGCTATAAGACGTTGCTGGATGGTAGGAAAAACGCCTTTTTTAGTGTGAATGTGGTGGCGCGTAAGCCAGAGAAAAATACACCGCAGACCAACCCCTACATGCTGAAATTTCAGCAATTGTCGCTTTGGCAACCGCAGCAATTGGGGGTGTTTGCTGGCAGAATCGTTTACGCCGATTATGGCTGGTTAGACCGCACAGCAATCCGCTTTATCATGTGGTTAACCAAAGGTCCCACCGACACCTCCCAAGCCTATGAATTTACAGACTGGGAGCAGGTGCGGCAGTTTGCGAGGGAATTTGCGGCCCGCTGATATGTTAACACTCAGCGGAGCAGAATTTGCGGTGAAGAATAGAAATAACTTCAGTAACTTGCTGATTTTTAAGGCTGTAATAGACGATTTGGGAACTCTTTCGGGTGTCGACCAGATCTTCTGCGCGCAATACTGCTAGATGCTGAGATAATGCTGATTGGCTCAGTGGTACCGCTTCATTGATCTCGGTTACGCTGAGTTCTTTATCCAGCAGCAGGCAAAGGATCATTAGCCGGTACGGATTAGCAACCGCCTTTAACCATTTTGCGGCAATTTCTGCGTTCGACAACATAGCGTCAATGTTAATATCTACGGGTGGCATGTTTACTATTACCTCTACTTCTTGATTAGATGATTCTAATTGAATGTTACGTGTCGAACAACTCACCAGTCTTTTAGCTGGATCCCACTTTTACCATCAAAACACAGCCACTGCTTGTCCTATTTGGTAATTATCACTTTATTTTACTTTCATATCCGTCATTATCATCCTTTATTGTTGATTTTTATTAGGTTGAGCAGGTATTGCTATGAAATCCATTCTAATTCTCTATTATTCCCGTGGCGGCCACACCGCCAGGATCTCCCGCTGTCTTGCACACCGAATGCAGCAGCAAGGGTACAGATGTGAAATAATGGATTTGCTTGAGGCTGAGAAAGAGGGGGTTGACTGGCAGAGTTGGGACGCCGTGGTGCTGGGTGCCTGTGTGTTATATGGCACTTATGACAAGAGTGTTTTTGAATTTTGCAGTAAACATTTACCACAGTTACAGGCCAAAGCGATTAGCTTTTTTTCGGTCAATGTTGTTGCCCGTAACCCGGAAAAACGTATTCCAAAAAATAACCGCTATCTGCAAAAGTTTCTGGAGTTATCTGCTTGGAAGCCTCAGGACGTGAAGATTATTGCGGGTAAAGTCGATTACCCATCTTGGCGCTGGCTGGATAAGCAGATGATCCGCCTGATTATGAAGATCACTCATGGCCCAACAGATACCAAGGCGGTGATTGATTACACTGATTACCAGGATCTTGAAACTTATGCCGACCATCTTCTGACTTTGATTCCGACGGATTAATACCGCCAAAAGCTAGGATGGAACAGCACTGCAACGGTCAGAATTTCCAATCGGCCCAGCAGCATACCTATTGATAAAGCCCACTTGGCAACTACCGGTAATGATGCAAAGTTACCGGCAGGGCCAATGACCGGGCCTAGCCCCGGCCCCACGTTGGTGACGGCGGTTATTGCACCAGAAAGACTGGTCATAGGATCAAGTCCACATAACACCAGAATCAGTGTCAGTAAGACAATCACCAGCATAAACAACATCATAAACGTTACCAGCGAACGCACGATCTCTTCATTGATTGGGCGGTTGTTGTAGCGTTCACGGAAGATCCCATTCGGATGGAACTGCTGTTTCAATTGTTCACGCATAATGGCGACAGCAATTTGGAAACGGAAAATCTTAATACCGCCGGCGGTGGAGCCTGAGCAGCCACCAACCAGCATCAGGAAGAGAAAACTGATCACCGCCAAAGCGCCCCACTGGCTGTAGTCAGTTAAGCCGTAGCCGGTAGTGGTCACCACCGACACCACATTGAAGGCCGACAGTCTTAAGGCATCAATAAAGGCCAGATTTTTACTGCTACTCAACCACAATGCCAACCCAAACGACACAAATAGCAGAAATAGCAGATAACCCTTTATTTGGGCGTCATTCCACACGCGCAACGTCCGGGCCTGAATAGTTTGCGCAAAGGTGAGCAGTGGTAAACCACCGGCTGCCATAAACGCAATACCGACCCAGTGACAACGTTCTGGGAAAGCGGCCATCGAGTTATCTGAGGTGGAATATCCACCAGTAGACAGGGTGGTCATCGCATGATTAATGGCTTGAAACCAGTTCATACCCGCCCAGTGATAAGCCATACCACAGGCGACTGTTAGGCCGACATAAACCATAAACAGATATTTGGCGAGACTTTGTGTTCTGGGAATAGTTTTGTCAGACCAATCGGATGACTCAGTGCGGAACAGCCGCATCCCCCCTACGTTGAGGAAGGGTAAAATAGCAACCGCCATCACAATAAAGCCTATCCCTCCGAGCCACTGTAACAGCGAGCGCCAGATAAGAATGCTGTGATCCATATTATCCAGACCAGATAACACGGTAGAACCTGTAGTGGTGACACCTGACATGGTTTCGAAAAACGCATCGGTGTATCCAATTCCGTGATACAAGGTGAATGGCATCGCGGCAAACAGGCTAACGATGACCCAGGTGAGACTGGTCAGCAAAAACATGTCGCGGATGTTAAGGTGCAGCTTGCCGCTTTGTCCTCGGTGAACACAGATAGTGGCAAAAATGCCGGTAAAAATCGCTGAAATCAGAAACGCCATCACCGTTTCTTCGCCATATACCAGTGCAAACGCCAGCGGGATAAACATGAAACCCGTCAGCATTGACAAGAATAATCCCAGAATAAACAGCAGCGGCTTAAAGTTCAGCATCGTTGTAACCTAGAAGAAGAATGCGCTTGGCTGGAATAACTTTTCAACGTCGCTGACAAATTTCTTATTTACCAGGAACAGAATCACATGATCGCCTTGGGCAATAACAGTGCGATCATGTGCCATTAGCACCTCTTCATCGCGCACAATCGCCCCAATGGTTGTGCCTGGCGGCAGTTTGATCTCGCCAACTTGCTTCCCGACCACTTTACTGGTGCTGGCATCGCCGTGGGCAATGGCTTCAATGGCTTCGGCGGCACCACGACGCAGAGAATAGACGTTACAGATATCACCTTGGCGGATGTGAGTTAATAGCGACGATATGGTGGCTTGCTGCGGAGAAATTGCAATATCGATATTCGCCTCCTGCACAATATCCACATAGGCTTCACGCTGGATCAGTACCATGACTTTTTTGGCGCCCATACGCTTTGCTAGCAACGCTGACATAATATTGGCTTCGTCATCATTGGTAACTGCAATAAACACATCGGTCTGGTCAATATGTTCTTCTAACAGCAGTTCCTGATCCGAAGCATCACCGCAAAAAACCGTTGTGTTTTGCAGTTTTTCTGACAACAGCTCAGCCCGTTCTTGCTTTTGTTCAATGAGTTTGACGGAATGGTTTTTTTCCAGTTTTTTTGCCAGTCCTAATCCTATGTTGCCACCGCCGGCAATCATGATATTACGATAGGAGCTGTCCAGCTTTTGCATTTCACTCATGACCGCACGAATATGGCGGCTGTCGGCGACGAAAAAGACTTCATCATCGGCTTCAATGATGGTGGTTCCTCGCGGCATGATCGGTCGCCCCTGGCGGAATATAGCCGCAACCCGGGTATCAATATTGGGCATATGTTCGCGCAATGCTGCTAGTGCGTTGCCCACTAACGGGCCACCGTAATAGGCTCTGACGGCTACCAAACTGACTCTGCCATCAGCAAAGTCGAGCACCTGCAAAGCTCCCGGATATTCCACTAACCGATGAATGTAAGTAATTACTAACTGTTCTGGGGCTATCAGTTCGTCAATAACAAAACCACCGCGCAGTTTACTTTCGGTGTTTTTGGTTTCGCTATCGATAAAAAGCTTATCGCGGATAGCCAGATATTGTTCTGAACGAATACGGGCAATCTTAGTGGGGGTGCCGAAAAGCGTGTAAGCAATCTGACAGGCGGTCATATTACATTCATCACTATTAGTCACTGCCACTAGCATGTCTGCATCTTCGGCACCAGCTTCTTGCAGCACCCCAGGATTTGCGGCATGACCAGCAACTACTCGTAGGTCGTATTTATCCTGCAGTGCCCGGAGACGGTTGCGGTCACTGTCAACTATCGTGATGTCGTTATTCTCACCTACCAGATTTTCAGCCAGTGTGCCGCCAACCTGACCTGCGCCGAGGATAATGATCTTCATGCTTATGTTTCCCGGGATTGCGCCTTAAGCTGTATTGTTTTTTTGCAGCTTTGCATAGTAAAACCCGTCCATATTGTCTTGTCCGGGAAGTATTTGCCAGTCTGGTGAACAATTTTCTTGCGAAGCTGTGATAGCTTGCAGTTCGGCATCTGCTGTTCGTGCGAGGAAGTCCGCAATCTGTTGATGATTTTCTTCCGGCATGATGGAGCAGGTGGCGTATAGTAATATCCCACCAGGTTTAAGCCACTGCCAGCAATGGTCTAGAATCTGTGCCTGTAAATGGCTCAGCTCTGCAATATCTGCTGCCTTGCGCAGCCATTTAATATCGGGATGGCGGCGAATAACTCCGGTGGCAGAGCAGGGCGCATCCAGCAAGATGCGATCAAATTGTGGCCCGTGCCACCAGCTGTCAATAGCGGCAGCATCCCCGACAAATAGTTGGGCGTCCAATCCTAGCCGCTGCAAATTCTGGCTGACTCGCTCCAAACGTTTGCTGTCATTATCCACTGCTACCAGGCGAATGCCGGGCGTACGCTCTAGGATATGGCAGCTTTTACCCCCAGGGGCGGCACAGGCGTCGAGTACCAATTCTCCGGCCTGGGCATCAAGTAGCTGTGCGGCCCATTGCGCCGCACCATCTTGTACTGATACCGCGCCGACGCCAAAGTCAGGCAGTTGCGCTACGTCAACAGGGCTCGACAGCATAATGGCATCATCACTGTTGCCAGCGATGGCCTCGATGGCTTGTTGTTGTAAGCGTTGCAGGTACTGTTCGCGGCTTTGTTGTTGCCGATTGTTACGTAGCCACATTGGCGGACGTTGCTGACTGTTTTCAACAATCTGCAGCCATTGTGCTGGGTAGGCCACTTGTAGCTTTTTGATAATCCACGCTGGAAAATTATATTTCAGCGTATCATTGGCCTCTGATAATGGTTGCTGCTGCCGCTGAATATTACGTAGCACGCCATTTACCACTTTTACCAAACTTTCATGCCCAAGCTGTCGGCAGGCCTCGGCGGTTTCTGAAATGGCTGCATGGGCGGGAATGCGAGTGAAATACAGCTGATAACAACCTAGTAGTAGTAACTGATGAATAATCCGCTGCTTACCTTTAAAAGGCTTATTCAGGCAGGCTGAGATGCATTGATCAAGTTGCGGCAGGACGCGCATGACACCGTAACAAAGCTCTGCGAGTAGCGCTTTATCTTTCGGGTTTGGCAGCAACCGTTGTTGGTCAGGTAATACCGAAGATAGCGATTGACCTTGTTCAAGAACCGCATAAACAGCCGTTGCTGCGAGCGCTCTGAGATTCAGTCGCATATGGTCTCCAGTACCGTCCCCGGAGCGAACCAATCAGCCCGTGCGTTAAGAATATCGGCGACGGAAGTTGCCTTTTTCCCGGGGAGTTGCAGTGTTTGCAGTAGTAGCAAACCCGCACCAGTAGCAACGGCAATTCCATGTTTATCTGCCCTGACTATGGTGCCAGGCTGTGCGACATTGGCTGATGACTCCACGCTAGCTTGCCAAACTTTGATGTTTTGCTGCTGCAACACAAAATAGCTTACCGGCCATGGATTAAATGCGCGGATCTCCTGCCATAAAGTCTGCGCAGGTTTTTGCCAATTGATAACCGCCTCTTCTTTGCTGAGCTTATCAGCATAACAGGCCAAACTGTCATCTTGTGGTTCTGCGCTCAACGTGCCTGTTGCCAGCCCCTGCAGTGCTTGCAGTAGCGCCTCCGGCCCTTGTTTTGCCAGTTTCTCGTAGAGACTGGCAGAGGTATCCTCTGCGGTAATGGGCAATCGGGTCTTAAGTAGCATAGCGCCAGTGTCGAGTCCTGCATCCATTTGCATAATGGTGACACCAGTTTCCTGATCGCCTGCCCAAATCGCTCGCTGAATTGGTGCGGCACCTCGCCAACGTGGCAATATAGAGCCATGGACGTTAATGCATCCCAGTCTGGGGGCATCTAATACCGCTTGTGGCAGAATTAGCCCGTAAGCGACTACCACCATGATATCGGCCTCTAGTGCCGCCAGTTGCTTTTGTGCCTCGTCATTACGCAGTGACTTGGGTTGATACACGGGCAAATTGTGTTCAAGTGCTAGCGCTTTTACTGGGCTTGGCATCAATTTCTGACCGCGTCCGGCTGGACGATCTGGTTGCGTGTATATCGCGATAACCTCATGCTCTGAGTTCAGCAATGTCTGCAAGTGGCGGGCAGCAAAATCCGGTGTCCCGGCAAATATTACTTTCAAGGACGTCAAAATCTTTCCTGTTTGGTTAAGTTAAGCCTGTTTGGCTTCCTGACGGGCGGCTTTTTCGAGTTTCTGCCTGATACGCTGGCGCTTCAAGGGCGACAGATAATCGACAAATAACTTACCCTTCAGATGATCCATTTCGTGCTGGATACAGATAGCAAACAAACCATCAGCTTCAACGGTAAATTCATTGCCGTCACGATCGAATGCCGTCACGGTCACAAATTCCGCTCTGTCTACCTGAGCATAAACCCCAGGCACTGACAGGCAGCCTTCTTCATTGCAGAAATCACCACTGGAACTGATGATCTTCGGATTAATAAATACTTGTGGACGCTCCACATCGTCCTGTAGATCCATCACGATAAGTTGTTTGTGAAAGTCTACTTGTGTCGCAGCCAGACCAATACCTTTTTCGGTATACATGGTTTCGAACATATCATCGATCTGTTGCTGAAGCGCCGCGTTGAATTCAGTCACGGGTTCGGCGACCGTTCGTAGTCGTTCATCGGGAAATCTTAGTACATTTAACAAAGCCATAGGTAACTCGTAACAATTGTGTTAAAACCACGCGAGTTGGTTATACTGTTTTGTGCTAATGCGTTAATTTTAATCCTTAGCGGCTGTCAATAACAGAAAAAGCTCATTATTAATGGTATTTGAGCTACAAAACACGGATGGGCCCATGAAAAGGTTTACTTTATTTGCGTTATTGTCTCTGATTGGTTTCTGGGTATACGCCGATGTCTTAACCCTTAAACCTGGGCGCCCCGATACCTACGTGGTAAAAAAAGGTGACACGTTGTGGGATATTTCAGCAATGTTTCTGAACGATCCCTGGCGCTGGCCCAAACTTTGGGGGGCCAACCCGCAAATTGCCAATCCGCATCTGATATTTCCCGGTGACCGACTGACGCTGGTATTCATTGATGGTGAACCGCGATTAGTCAATAAACCTTTTATACACAACAGCCCTGAAGGCCGGATTAAGTCCAAAAGCGATGCTATTCCACTGATAGATTTGGCGTTAATTGAGCCGTATTTGGTGCAAAATCGTATTGTTGACCCTGAGTGGCTGCAACAACAACCTATGGTGTTGGGTGGCGAAAGTCCGTCCAGACATCATGTGGCAGACAATATTATTTATATCCGCGGCAATCTTCCCGAAGGAACAAAATTAGGTATTTATCAGCCAGGGCGGCAATTTGAAGATGACAGTAGCGGTGAATCTCTGGGGCAGGAAGCCATTCTCACTGCAACTGGACGGGTGATTGAATCAGGTGATATTTCTAAGGTTTTATTGCTGAACAATTTTCGAGAAACCATTGCGGGTTTTCGTGCATTCTCCCTTGAGGATGATGCGTTCATGTCTGCTTATCTGATGCCTCATGCTGGAACGGTTGCTGGAGCCAAGGTCCTCGCTTCCGAAAAAGATATTCGTGAAATGGGCAAATTTGATATTGCGTACATTAACCGTGGTAGCAAGGACGGCGTGGAAGCCGGCCAGGTTTTTACTGTGTTCAAACCCGGTGCTGAAGTTGTCATTGGTAACGACAATATCCCAGTGCTACCGGATGAGCAGTCCGCCTACGACAAACTGTTAGCCGCGATGGATAGTGATAGTGCGGTAAAACTACCAAATCTCTACCGAGGTCAGCTCATGGTGTTTAAAGTTTTCGACAAGACCAGCATGGGGTTGATCTTGGTTGACAAGCGTCCAGTGCGGGTGGGGGATCTGCTCACACAACCTGTGACTATTCTGAAAGGAGAATGACAGAAGCGTCTCTGGTCGACTGGTTGTTTGTCAGTGCGGTATCCGGGCTTGGCCCGCTACGGATAGGACAACTGCTTGAACACATGGATGTGTCAGAGTTGCGGCAAAGGCTGGAACATGAACCCAAGTCTTTACCGATAGCGCTGGCAGATCCACAAATTGCTGTTGCCTGGCGCAAAGTTGACGTAGCGTTGGCGTGGCAGCAACAGGCTTCACACCATTACCTTATTTGTCGTGATACTCAGTTTTATCCTCCTCTATTACAGCAAATTCCCGATCCTCCTCCGGTGATTTTTCTCAAGGGTTGTCCCGAAGCCTTATTGCGACCTGCTGTTGCGATGGTTGGAAGTCGTGCTGCCAGTCATGGTGGTTTGTCATTGGCATTTCAGTTGGCGGCGGAATTAGGCAGTGTTGGACTTATGGTCGTCAGTGGCATGGCCGCTGGTATTGATGGTGCTGCGCATAAAGGTGCGTTAAGCCGTAGCGGTCAGACAGTGGCGGTGCTGGGGACTGGTGTAGAACAGATTTACCCCAAACGTCATCGGCAACTTTATGAAGATATTCAGCAATATGGTGCTGTAATCAGTGAATTTTGGCCTTCGGTCACAGCATTTGCTGGGAATTTTCCAAAGCGAAACCGTATAATCAGCGGCCTTGCTTTGGGAACGCTGGTGGTCGAGGCCAGACGCCGCAGCGGTTCTCTTATTAGCGCCAGAACAGCTATGGAACAAGGGCGGGAAGTGTTTGCTGTGCCCGGTTCCGTGCTCGGTGGTGATCATCAAGGATGCCACGATTTAATTAAAAATGGGGCAAAACTTGTGGAATCACTGGCCGATATAGTAGAAGAGCTGTCGCCGTTGTTGCAGAGTCATCTGCAAGCACTACCGAGTTATGTTCCGTTACAAACTGAACACAACTCGCAGTTGCCATTTAAAACGCTGTTAGCTAGTGTAGGGTATGAGACCACACCACTTGATGTTGTGGTTGAACAGAGCGGTATAACGTTGGATCTGGTGTTGGAACAATTGCTTGAACTTGAATTACAAGGTTGGGTTGCCGCAGTACCCGGTGGTTACGTTAGACTCAAGAGGAACTAGCCATGTTTGATATCCTCATGTATCTGTTTGAAAACTATGTTCATAGTGAAGTTGAACTGATGGTTGACGAAGATGAGTTGACCAAGGAATTGACTCGTGCAGGTTTTCATCAGTCAGAAATCCTCAAAGCACTCAGCTGGCTTGAGCGTTTAGCTGCTCTGCAGGAAAGTGATACCCCTTATGTCAGGACCAATGACAGCTATTCTTTCCGGATTTATACCAAAGAAGAAATCGACAAACTTGATGTAGAGTGTCGTGGTTTCCTGTTGTTTTTAGAGGAGATTGGCGTACTTAACTTCAATACCCGCGAAATGGTCATTGATCGGGTAATGGAGTTAGATGAATCATCATTAGTTCTTGATGATCTCAAATGGGTCATCCTGATGGTGTTATTTAATGCCCCGGGAAACGAATCTGCGTATGCGCAGATGGAAGACTTAATATTTGAGCAACCGGATGGCCGATTACATTCTTGAGTGAGTCGTTGAAGAAAGAGGCGTAACGCCTCTTTTTTAATACCCTAAATTCACGGTGATGACATGCTATGATTAACCTTCAGTGAATCAGTGAGCGCATAACATGGCTAAGATTGATCAACAACTCTTCAATACTCGGGAACACGCGCTAGAACGTGAATATGAAGTTTGCCCCAAGTGTGGTGCCGAGTTGCATATTCGCCATAGTAAACACGGGAGTTTTCTAGGCTGCAGTAATTACCCAGCCTGTGACTATAACCGCCCGTTGGTGCAGCATGAAGCTATTGCGTCGCAGTTAATCCCCGGTTCGGTCTGTCCTGAATGTGGCGCGGAATTAGCGGTGAAATCTGGACGTTTCGGTATCTTTATTGGATGTACGCGCTATCCAGAATGTAAACATATCGAAAAACACGATCAGCAGCCAACACAACAAACGGTTGTTTGTCCGCAATGTCATAACGGAAACCTTGAGCCCAGAACCAACCGCTTTGGTAAGACTTTTTATGCTTGTAGCAATTACCCCAAATGCAAATATCTGGTGAATTACCCGCCTCGGGCAGAAACCTGTCCTGACTGTGGCTTTGGTATTTTAGTTGAACGTCGTGGTGCTGCAGGAGCCCGCTTGGAGTGTCCGCAAAAGAGCTGTAGCTTCAAAAAGCTTTTGTGATCTGCATCAAACAATGGTTGGTAGCATTTATCGATGTCGCTATAATTCTCAGTCCCTCGACGGCATTAGCCGCCATTAGCGTCTTGTGTGTAAAGGTATAATGATGTTGCAAATACCAGCATCCGCCAGTAAAGAGATACTGCTGTGTGGTGGCGTAATAGCCTATCCAACAGAAGCGGTATATGGCTTAGGTTGTGATCCTGATGATGAAGCTGCAGTACAACGTATTCTGGAGATTAAACAGCGGCCGTGGCAAAAGGGCTTGATTATGGTCGCCAGTGATTTCCAGCAACTGCGACCTTATATTGATGAAACACAACTGACCGAAGCGCAGTTAGCCAGCGCTTTTGCTAAATGGCCCGGCCCGTTTACTTTTATCATGCCCGTCCGGACGTCATTGTCAACTTCGGTGCGGGGTCAGTTTGATACCTGCGCGGTGCGCGTATCGGCTCACCCTGTCGTACGCGAGTTATGTGATTTATTAAACAAGCCACTCATCTCCACCAGTGCCAATCTTGCCGGTGAAAATCCGGCGCTTACCGCTGAGGAAATCCTTCGGACTTTTGATGGCAAGCTGGACGCGCTAATCACGGGAGCGTTAGGCGAACAACGTCAACCCTCAACCATAATTGATATTCGCAGCGGCAAGGTGTTGCGACAGGGATAATCCATTAAGGAGCTAATATGACCGCACCTGATTCACAAATGGTGAAACAGTATCTACAGCAGTTGCAGCAACATATTTGCAAGGCGTTAGAACAACTAGATGGCTCTGCCACATTTATGGAAGATGCGTGGGAACGGCCTTTAGGGGGGGGCGGTAAAAGCAAAGTGCTGGTGGATGGCGCGGTGTTTGAGCAAGCAGGCGTTAACTTTTCCCATGTGACCGGGGATGCGATGCCAGGGTCAGCAACGGCGCATCGTCCAGAGCTGGCGGGCCGTAGTTTTGAAGCGATGGGGGTATCCTTGGTTATCCATCCCCATAATCCTTATGTGCCGACCACCCATGCTAATGTGCGTTTCTTTATTGCCCGTAAACCAGACGCCGATCCTGTCTGGTGGTTTGGTGGCGGTTTCGATTTAACACCTTATTACCCATATCTAGAGGACGTCCAGCAATGGCATCGGCAAGCACAATCTTTGTGTCAGCCTTTTGGGGAAGAGGTTTATCCTAAATACAAAAAATGGTGCGACGAGTATTTCTATCTGCCTCATCGCCAGGAAACACGCGGCGTGGGAGGACTGTTTTTTGATGACCTTAATGAAGGTGGCTTTGAGCAGTGTTTTGCTTTTATGCAGGCGGTGGGCAATGGCTTTATCGAGCAATATCGGCCAATAGTGGAAAAACGCAAAGATACGCCATACGGTGAGCGCGAGCGTCAATTTCAGTTATATCGTCGCGGTCGTTATGTGGAATTTAACCTAGTTTATGACCGTGGCACATTATTTGGGTTACAGACCGGGGGACGGACTGAATCGATTTTGATGTCGATGCCGCCTTTGGTTCGTTGGCAGTATAGCTACCAACCAGTCGCTGGCACCCCAGAAGCCGATCTTTACCAGAATTACCTTAAGCCCAGAGATTGGTTAGCAGTGTAGTTGTATGGTAAAAACAACCAATAACCCTTAGAAAGGGTTATTGGTTACGCATATGATCGGCGAGTTGCGCTATTGCTTGGTAAATGACTTGCCGATGTTCGGGCTTTTTGACTGACTGTTCCAGCGCCACCGCCATACAACGCAACCACTGATCGCGCATATTATCATCAATAGCGAAATGCATGTGTCTTGCCCTCAGCATTGGGTTGCCATATTTCCGCTGAAACAATTGTGGTCCACCCAGCCACCCACTGAGAAACTCATATAGTTTTTGTTCTGATTGCGATAGCGGATGGGGATGCATTGCCAGTAGCTGTTGAGTATCTTCGCGCTGCTGCATTGCGTGATAAAAATGCTTGGCAATGGCGCGAATGGTCTGGTCACCACCAATCAAATCATAAGCGTTCGATTGTGCCGGGTCTCTGTCTTCGATTTCGCGGCCAAGTATTTTTTTTATCCAGTTCATAGCGATCTCTTGCTGTCACTCCATGGCCAGTATACACAGTCGCAGACTTCACTGAGTAGAGTGATTGCTGATGAAACTTATTCGAGGGTACACTGCAGCAATCATCCGTTGTTAATCCCGTATCATGACAGATCAATACGTCGTTTTCGGTAATCCTATCAAGCACAGCAAATCGCCATTGATTCATAAGGCATTTGCTGAACAGAGTAATACCAATATGCGTTATGAGGCGGCCTTGGTGCCGTTAGACGACTTTGTTGGCACCGCTCAACGGTTTTTTGCTGCTGGTGGTTGCGGCGCTAACGTCACCGTGCCATTTAAAGAACAGGCTTACCGTATGTGTGATGAACTCAGTCCCGCAGCTGAAATGGCCGGAGCTGTTAACACATTGATTAGGTTAGCTGATGGACGAATTCGAGGAGATAACACCGATGGTTACGGCCTAGTAACAGATCTCCAGCGTTTTATTGTTTTGCAGCATAAAAAAGTGTTACTGCTCGGTGCCGGCGGCGCTGCCCGTGGTTGTCTGTTACCACTGCTAGCGGCAGGTGCCTCCCAAATTGACATCTGCAATCGTACCATCATCAAGGCTGAGGTTTTGGCGGCGTTGCACCCAGAAAAAGTGCACGCGGTGCAGGCTGAGCAATTGGTTGGCGCTTATGATGTCGTGATCAACTCCACCTCTGCCAGTTTGTCTGGGAATTTACCGGCCATTCCGGCAGTAGTCGTTAGCCAAGCAGTTTGCTATGACATGATGTATGGTGCCGCGCCAACAGTTTTTAATCTGTGGTGCCAAGCTAACGGCGCTACTCAGGCAATTGATGGTTTGGGCATGTTGGTCGGGCAGGCCGCATATAGTTTTTACTTATGGCGAGGCGTGATGCCACAAGTTGAACCTGTGCTGCAACAGCTACGACAACAGTTGGCGGATGAGCATATAGCATGAACCAATCGGTGATTTTTAATGAATTGGTGCGCTGGGTAGATGGGCTGGATGTGGTGGAGTTTACTGCGCAACAACAGGGAAACCTCATTAGATGTCAGGTCTCACGTCGTTATCTGCAGCAATTTTCTGCGCCGAAATTAGTTGGTGCAGATGACACTATTGAGGTGTTTGAACATCAGCGCTTTGGCTTGGAAGAAATGGCAGAAGCGCTGATAACCGAAGAAGCTTTTGATTCTCAGGGCAATATCTGTACTAGCTCAGACCTGATCTGACAGTTACCCATTTTTCTGGTGCCTCCGTCAGATTAGATTTGAGCTAAATTCTTTTCAGCCCAAATCGCTTTCCCATCAATGAGTGTCGCCATTGGTGTTCGG